>NZ_JBEPDU010000016.1:0-125796 GCF_040300525.1 Saccharopolyspora sp. NPDC000359
CACCGGAGTTGCGGACCTCCGGCGTGTCGGGCGCCCGACACGCCGGAGGCCTGCGGGCCCGCTCGACCTCCGGGGAGGTCGGGGCTGAGGGGGCAGCTCAGCCCAGGCGGGTCACGTCGAGCTCGCCGTCCGCGTGCTGCTTGCGGAGGCGCTTCTTGTCGAACTTGCCCACGCTCGTCTTCGGCGCCTCCGGGATGAACGCCCAGTACTCCGGCAGCTGCCACCTCGCCACCGAGCCCGCCAGGAAGTCGCGCAGCTCCGCGGCGTCCACCTGCTGGCCGTCGCGCAGGACCACCGCGACCAGCGGCCGCTCGGACCACTTCTCGTCCGGCACCCCGATCACCATCGCCTCCGCGACCGCTGGGTGGCCCATCACCTTGTTCTCCAGCTCCACCGACGAGATCCACTCCCCGCCGGACTTGATCACGTCCTTGGCCCGGTCGGTCAGCTGCAGGAAGCCGTCCGGGCTGATGTGCCCGACGTCGCCGGTGCGCAGCCAGCCGTCGTGGAACTTGCCCGGGTCGTCCTCGCCGTAGTAGGAGGCGGTGATCCACGGCCCGCGGACCTCCAGCTCGCCGACGCTCTCGCCGTCCCACGGCAGCACCCGGTCGTCCTCGCCGACCACCCGCGCCTGCACCCCGGCGGGCGGGCGGCCCTGGCTGGACCGGTACTCCCAGAGCCGCTCGCCGGTGACCCCGGCGGGAGGTCGGGCCACGCTGCCCAGCGGCGAGGTCTCCGTCATGCCCCAGGCGTGCAGCACCGTGATGCCGTACTCCTCCTCGAAGGCCTGCATCAGCGACGGCGGGCAGGCCGCCCCACCCACCACCACCTCGCGCAGCGAGGACACGTCCTGCGGGTGGGCCGCCAGGTGCTGCAGCACGCCCTGCCAGATCGTCGGGACCGCCGCGGCCATCGTCGGGCGCTCCGCCGCGGTCATCTCCACCAGCGGCCCGGGCTGCAGGAACCGGTCCGGCATGACGATCGAGGCACCCACCATGAACGCCGCGTACGGCAGGCCCCAGGACATCGCGTGGAACATCGGCACCACTGCCAGCGCGCGGTCGGCCTGCGTCAACGCCATCCCGTCGGTCATGCACACCTGCATCGAGTGCAGGTAGATCGAGCGGTGCGAGTACACGACGCCCTTCGGGTTGGCCGTGGTGCCGGAGGTGTAGCACATCGCCGCGGCCGACCGCTCGTCCAGCTCGGGCCAGTCGAACTCCACCGGCTGCCCGGCCAACAGCTCCTCGTAGCCGTGCACCTCGACGCCCTCCGGTGCCTCCAGCGCGGCCTCGTCGCCGTTGGCGACGACGACGTGCCGCACCGTTTCGAGCTCCGGCAGCAGCTTGCCGAACAGCGGCAGCAGCGTCGCGTCGACCAGGACCACCTCGTCCTCGGCGTGGTTGGCCACGTAGGCGACCTGCTCCGGGGACAACCGGATGTTCAGCGTGTGCAGCACAGCACCCATCGCCGGCACCGCCAGGTAGGCCTCCAGGTGCTCGGCGTTGTTCCACATGAACGTGCCGACCCGCTGGTCCCCGGTGACGCCGAGACCGCGCAGCGCGTGCGCCAGCTGCGCCGCCCGGCGGCCGACGTCGGCGAAGGTCCGGCGCCGCGCCCCCTCACCGGTCCAGGTGATGACCTGCGCGGAGGCGCCGTGCGGCCCGCTGCCCTGCTCGAGGATCCGGGCGATCGACAGGGGCGCGTCCTGCATAGTGCTGAACATTCGAGCTCCTTCGGGATCGAGGTCGCACGGCCGTGGCGGGAGCTGTGGTGGCAGACACAGTAGCGGCTGTGATCCAGCTGCGGGAGGTGCCGCGGACAGCTGGCTGGTGCTGTGCGCGGAGCGTGGTCTGGCACCCTGAGCGGCATGACGAGGATCGCCGTACTCGGAGCCGGAAAGATCGGGGAATCCCTGCTGACGGGGTTGCTGAAGGCCGGACGCGCCCCGGCGGACCTGCTGTTCACCGAGCGGTTCGCGACCCGCGCGGCGGAGCTCACCAAGGCCTACGGCATCACGCACGTGGACGTGCCCGCCGCCGTGCAGCGCGCGGACGTCATCGTGGTCGCCGTCAAGCCCCAGGACATCGAACCGCTGCTCGACGAGATGGCCCCCGCGCTGCCGCCCGGCAAGCTCGTGGTGTCGCTGTGCGCGGGCCTGCCCACCAAGCTGTTCGAGCGGCGGCTGCCCGAGGGCACCGCGGTGGTCCGGGTCATGCCGAACACCCCGATGCTGGTCGGCGAGGCCATGAGCGCCATCTCCGGCGGCTCCCGCGCCACGGACGAGGACCTGGCGCTGGTCGAGGAGCTGCTCGGCAGCGTCGGCAAGGTGGCGCGGGTGCCGGAGTCCCAGCAGGACGCGGTCACCGCGCTGTCCGGATCCGGCCCGGCGTACTTCTTCTACCTGGTCGAAGCCATGATCGACGCGGGCATCCTGCTGGGCATCCCGCGCGCCACCGCCGCCGAGCTCATCGTGCAGTCGGCGGTCGGCGCCGCCGCGATGCTCCGCGAGGGCGGCGGGCACCCGGTCATGCTGCGCGAGGCGGTCACCTCGCCCGCCGGGACCACCATCGCGGGCATCCGCGAGCTGGAGAAGCACGGCGTGCGGGCGGCCATGATCGACGCCATCGAGGCAGCTCGGGACCGGTCCGTCGAGCTCGGCGCGGTGCACGAGGACCGCGACTGACGGACGGGCGAATACTCAGGTAATTCGGCCATCGCAGGTTCCCCAGCCGTCCCGCTACTCTCGATAGAGCACGTGCGTGAGGTTTCCGTCGGAGGGGAAGCCGACGGGCGCGACACGTGCCGAAGGGCACGGTGAAGCATGTCTGCGAACTCCGAACCCAGCCAGCAGGCGCCACCGAACATGGGTCAGGTGCGGTTCCTCACCGTCGCCGAGGTCGCCAAGCTGATGCGGGTGTCGAAGATGACGGTCTACCGGCTCGTCCACGCCGGCGAGCTGCCCGCAGCACGCGTGGGCCGGTCGTTTCGGGTGGCGGAGAAGGACGTCCACGCCTACTTGGAGAGCGCCTACTACAACGCTGGTTGACACTGGCCGACGGGCACCGCCACCGGTCGCCGCCGCACCGCGGCGGTCGGCGGGCGGTGCCCGACGGCGTTTCGAGGACCACGGCGGCAGGGGCCAGCACCAGGGAAGGTAAAGTTCTGGGGTGGTCGTGCCTGGTGCGCTCATCGCGGCTGCGCCGGCGCGGGAGACGTTCGAACTGCCGTCAAGAGTGAAGGAGTCCGCATGGGCTCGGTCATCAAAAAGCGCCGCAAGCGCATGTCCAAGAAGAAGCACCGCAAGCTGCTCCGCAAGACGCGCGTCCAGCGTCGCAAGTTGGGCAAGTGATCTTGAACCGCCGCCGACCACCTGCAGGGGTCGGCGGCGGTTTTTCGTTCCTGGGGTGTTGCGCGCCTGCTTGGCGCCTGGGGGTCGGTGCTGGTCGTGGGTCGTGAGTGGGCCTGGTGGCAAGGGGCACCGTTCGCGCTCACGAGGGTCCGTGGGCTGTGTGGCGGTAGCATCGCGCTGGTGACCGCGGAGACCCGGGGAGGCGCATGGGGCCGAACGTCGTGCTGGTGACCGGGGTCAGCCGCTTCCTGGGCGGGCACCTCGCCGCGCGGTTGGCCGCCAACCCCGCGATCGGGCGGGTGCTCGGGGTAGACACCGCGCAACCCGGCCGCGACCTGCTGCGGCGGATGGGGCGCACCGAGTTCGTCCGCGCCGACATCCGCAACCCGCAGATCGGCAAGGTCATCGCCAACGCCGGGGTCGACACCGTGGTGCACGCGGCGGTCAACACCCACCCGGGGCCCGGGGGCCGGGCCGCGGTCAAGGAGATGAACGTCATCGGCACCATGCAGCTGCTGGCCGCCTGCCAGCAGTCCCCGCAGGTGCGCAAGGTCGTGGTGCGCTCCACGTGCGCCGTGTACGGGTCGAGCTCGCGGGACCCCGCGGTGTTCACCGAGGAGATGGAGCCGAGGGACCTCCCGTCGTCCGGGTACGCCAAGGACGCGGTCGAGATCGAGGGCTACGTGCGCGGCTTCGGGCGGCGCCGCCCCGACGTGGACATCACCACGCTGCGGTTCAGCAGCCTGATCGGCCCGCGCATCGACGCGATGCTCACCCGCTACTTCGCCCTGCCGGTGGTGCCCACCGTGCTCGGCTTCGACGCGCGGCTGCAGCTGCTGCACTCCGAGGACGCGCTGGCGGTGCTGGAGCGGGCGACGCTGGTTGAGCGGCCCGGGGTCTTCAACGTGGGCGGTGCGGGCGTGCTCATGCTCTCCCAGGCGATCCGGCGGGCCGGGCGGATCGCGCTGCCGCTGCCGGGCCCGGCGGTGCTGCCGGTGACGCAGTTCTTCCGCAGCGCGCGGCTGGTCGACTTCTCCTCCGAACAGCTCCGCTACCTGCACTTCGGTCGGGTGCTGGACACCACCAGGCTCCGCGAGCAGTTCGGGTTCACCCCGCGCTGGACCACGCAGCAGGCCTTCGACGACTTCGTCCGCGGCCGCGGCCTGCGGCCGGTGGTGGACCCCGAGACCGTCTTGGCGGCCGAGCGCGGCGCCGGGGACCTGCTGGTGAAGCTGCGCGGCTCGGCCACCGCGCCGGATGTGGAGTCGTGATGGCGGATGCGCAGGTGATCCCGCTGCGACCGGAGGACCGCGAGCCGCACGCCCCGAAGCCCGCCGCGCCGGGCTGGGAGGATGCCGCCGCCGAGGTGCTGGCCTTCGCCCGCCGCCGACTGCTAGGCGACTACCGGGTCGACGAGTTCGGCTTCGACGAGGAGCTGACCGACGAGGTGTTCCTGCGGCTGCTGCGGCCGTTCTACGACAAGTGGTTCCGGGTGGAGGTGATCGGCACCCACCACGTGCCGGAGGACCGCGGCGCGCTGGTGGTGGCCAACCACTCCGGCACGCTGCCGTGGGACGCGCTGATGACCACGGTCGCGCTGCACGACCACCACCCAGCCTCCCGGCACCTGCGGATGCTCGGCGCCGACCTGGTGTTCCAGCTGCCGGTTGTCGGTGCGCTGGCCCGCAAGGCCGGGCACACGCTGGCCTGCAACCCGGACGCCGAGCGGCTGCTGAGCGGCGGTGAGCTGGTGGGCGTCTGGCCGGAGGGCTTCAAGGGCATCGGCAAGCCGTTCAAGGACCGCTACAAGCTGCAGCGGTTCGGGCGTGGCGGGTTCGTCTCGGCGGCGCTGCGTACCGGGGCGCCGATCGTGCCCTGCGCGATCGTGGGCGCGGAGGAGATTTACCCGAAGCTGGCCGACATCAAGCCGCTGGCGCGCCTGCTCGGGGTGCCGTACTTCCCGGTCACGCCGCTGTTCCCGCACTTCGGGCTGCTGGGCGCGGTGCCGCTGCCGTCGAAGTGGTACATCGAGTTCGGCGAGCCGATCGAGACCTCCAGCTACCCGGAGGGCGCGGCGGACGACCCGATGCTGGTCTTCAGCCTCAGCGACCAGGTCCGGGAGAACATCCAGCACACCCTCTACCGCCTGCTCTCCCAACGAACCAACGTCTTCCTCGGCTGACCACCCCAACCCCAGCCCCAACTGAATCCACAAACCCCCCATCACCCGGAACTACAGTTTCAACTGAAACTGTGAGTCTCGTCGTCACCCGGGTCTACAGTTTCAACTGAAACTGTAAACCCCTCGCCGCCCGGGTCTACAGTTTCAACTGAAACCGTGCACCCCTCGTCGCTCGGGTCTGCAGTTTCAAATGAAACTGTGAATCCCTCCGTCACCCAGGCCTACAGTTTCAACTGAAACTGTGACCTCCCTGTCGCTCGGGTCGCAGTTTCAGTTGAAACTGCGGTGCCCAGGCACGTGGGATCGCAGTTTCAATTGAAACTGCGGAGGGGTTGGCGGCGCGGCCACCCGGATTGATGATCCGGGAAGTTCGGGGGTGCGGGGGTCCTGGATGCGTGCGGAGATGGGGGCATGAGCGTCTTTCCGGAGGAGCCCGGGCTGATCGCGCAACGGCTGGCGAAGATGGCCTGGCAGTCGATCCTGGTGGTCGGGGTCTGCTCGCTGGTGGTGGGCGTGCTGGCGCTGGTGTGGCCCGCCGCGACGCTGATCGTGGTCGGCGTGCTGTTCGGGATCTACCTGCTGGTCAGCGGGGTGCTGCAGATCGTCGCCGCGTTCGGCACGCACGCCTCGGTGGCCATCCGGGTGCTCGCGTTCGTCAGCGGTGCGCTGTCGATCCTGCTCGGGCTGCTGTGCTTCCGCGGTGAGATGCAGTCGATCCTGCTGCTGGGCCTGTGGATCGGGATCGGCTGGTTGTTCCGCGGCATCACGGAGATCACCGCGTCGGTGGCGGACCGGGGCATGCCAGCGCGCGGGTGGCAGATCTTCCTCGGCGTCCTCACCGCGCTCGGCGGGGTGGTGCTGATCGTCTCGCCGCTGGCCTCGGTCACCCTGCTGGTGTTGTTCGGCGGGATCTGGCTGCTGGTGGTGGGGGTCGTGGAGATCATCACCGCGTTCCGCATCCGCAGTGCGGCCAAGCGCGTCGCGAGCAGTTGACCTCCGCCGTCCGGGCGTGCGAGCGGGTGGGGTGCGCCCGGCCGGACGGACGGGCCGGTGCGGTGGGCGGGGATGCCACCGCACCGGCCCGGTTTTCGTCAGGTGCGCTCGCCAAGATCTCCACCGAGCCGACGCGGCCGAGCGTGCCTAGCCTGCAGTTGCCGCAGAATCGAGGACAAAGGGGAACTTCCGGTGCCTACTCGTCTCAACCCGTACATCAGCTTCGACGGCACGGCCCGCCAGGCGATGGAGTTCTACCAGCAGGTCTTCGGTGGGAACCTGCAGGTCAGCACCTACGGCGACGTCGGGGCCAGCGGTGAACCGCAGGCGGACAAGCTGATGCACTCGATGCTGGAGACCGACAGCGGCTTCACGCTGATGGCCTCCGACGTGCCGCCGGCCATGCAGCACCAGCCGGGCGGCAACATCTCGGTGAGCGTCACCGGCGACGACGACGCCGAGCTGCGCGGCTACTGGACCAAGCTCTCGGCGGACGGCACCGTCGCGGTCCCCCTGGAGAAGCAGATGTGGGGCGACGTCTTCGGCATGTGTACGGACAAGTTCGGCATCACGTGGATGGTCAACATCAGCGGCCAGTGACACCCCCGCGAAGGGCCCGCCCCCGGCCCCGGCGAGTTCAATGGATGATTCCTATTGCGGTTGCGCACTCCTCGGACGGGGCACCGGGTGTGGTGACGCGGTGGGGTCGGGTCTCCTGCCGGTCTTCGCGATTTCGATGGAAGTTGGACGTGTGATTTCCCTTGATGTTGCGCGGTGTCTGGGCCGGGGCCGCAGGTCGTGGCGGCGGTGGGGGTCGCTCTCCCGCCGGTCCTCGCGATCTCGATGGGAGTTGGCTGTGTGATTACCGTCGGAATCGCGTTCTGCTCAGGTGGGGGGCGCGGGTCGTGGCGGTGGTCGGAGGTCGGTCCTCCCGCCGGGCTTCGCGATTTCACCGGGGATCAGGTGCCTGATCCCACTGGAGTTGCGGGGTCAGGAGCGGTCTCGGCGGCGGTAGGCGAGGCCTGCGGCGACTGCTCCGGCGATGGCGCTCGCGCCGAGCATCGAGTTCAGGCCGATGCGGGCCGCCTTGCGGCCGGTGCGGAAGTCGCGGACTTCCCAGCCGCGGGCGCGGGCGATGTCGCGCAGCCGCTGGTCCGGGTTCACCGCCACCGCGGTGCCGACCACCGACAGCATCGGGATGTCGTTGGCCGAGTCCGAGTACGCCGTGCAGCGGCGCAGGTCCAGGCCCTCGCTGGCGGCCCGCGCGCGGACCGCGTGCGCCTTGGCCCGTCCGTGCAGCATCTCGCCGACCAGCCGACCGGTGTAGACGCCGTTCGAGTTCTCCGCGACGGTGCCCAGCGCGCCGGTCAGGCCGAGGCGGCGGGCGATGATCTGCGCCAGCTCGACCGGCGTCGCGGTGACCAGCCAGACCCGCTGCCCGGCGTCCAGGTGCATCTGCGCCAGCGCCCGGGTGCCCGCCCAGATCCGGTCGGCCATCAGCTCGTCGTAGATCTCCTCGCTGAGCTCCACCAGCTCGGAGACCTTGCGACCGGCCACGAAGGACAGCGCCTGCTCGCGGCTGGCCTGCATGTCCTGGTGGTTCTCCCGGCCGCCGACCCGGAACTTCAGCTGCTGCCAGGCGAACCCGGCCAGGTCGGTGGCGGTGAGGAACTTGCGGGCGGCCAGCCCGCGGGCGAAGTGGAACAGCGAGGCGCCCATCATCATCGTGTTGTCCACGTCGAAGAACGCCGCTGCGGTGAGGTCGGGTGGGGTGGCCAGCGAGCCGTCCGGGCCAGGGGCGGCGGCCACGGCCGCCTCCGCCGAGGCGCGACCGGCCACCTTCGCGCTGTCGACCTGCGTGCGCAGGCCGCGCTGCTCCGCGTCATCGGCCGAGCCCTGACGTGTCGGCACCGCCGCGCCTCCCTGGGGGTCCTCCGGAGTGTGAAGTTCCTGGTCTTGCCGACCCTGGGCCATCCGGCTCAGCAGGCCCCTAGCTTAGAGCCTCCCGGCAACCACCTTTGCGCACCTCCGGCGGGCGCGGCAAGGTTCAGCGAAGATCGTCCGGCAGCAGTTGCGCGAGGCGGCGGATCGCGCGGTGCTGCAGTGCTTTGACCGCTCCTTCGCCGCGCTGCATCGCGACTGCGGTCTCGGTCACCGACAGGCCTTGCAGGAACCGCAGGCGGATGCACTCGCGCTGGTCGGGGTTGAGCAGGCGGACGCAGCGCAGCAGCTCGCGGTGGGTGGCCTCGGCGAGCACGTGCTGCTCGGGGCCTGCGGCGGCGCGGTGCGCCGGGAGGTTGTCGGTCCAGTCCGCGGTGGGGATCTCCCGCCGGTACCGGCTGGACTTGATGTGGTCCAGGATCAGGTTCTTGGCGATGGTGATGAACCAGGCGGCCACGTCGCGGCCCTGGTAGTTGATGGAGGCGATCCGGCGCAGGGCGCGCAGGAAGGTCTCGCTGGTGATGTCCTCGGCCAGGCAGTGGTCGCTGACCCGGAAGAACACGTAGCGGTAGACGGTGTGGGCGTACTCGTCGTAGAGGTGCCCGAAGGCGTCGCTGTCGCCTTGCTGCGCAGCGCTGACGTAGGCCCATCCCTCCGCTCTCGGGGTGATCGGTCCGAGGCGGTGGTGGGCGGCTTGCGGGGCGGGGGGTGCGAGCGTGTTCGGGCTGCTCATCTCTTGCGACCTCCTGCCGTCGTTGGCGGACCGGTCTGGTGGTCTGGGGACGCACCAGGTACGGCGTCATGTCGCGGTGTCCTTCGGACACCCGCCTCCGGTCGCGGAGCGAGCACTCGTTCGTGGCGGTGTCGGGTCGCTCGTTCGGGACTCCTGGTGCACCGGGGGCGTGGCGCTGGAGCAGCAGCATACGTGTTGTTACTCAGAAGTAGGTAGTGCATAGTGGTGATCGTGTCGTTACGCAGGGTGTTCGACAGGCCTCCTCGGGGTCGCTCCGTGGGGTGATTTTGGACACTTGTCCAGCACGATTGCGGAAGCGGTGCGCAACTGCGGCTCGGTACCGTGGGGCACCGGGAACCAGCCCGAACTTCTCCCTGGAGCGGCGGTATGCACCAAGTGACCGTGATGACCCGCGAGGGCTGCCACGCGTGCGAGGACGCGATCTCCGACGTGCGGCGGATCTGCGCTGAGCTGGAGGTCGCGTGGTCCGCGTCCGACGTCGACGCGGATCCCGAGCTGCGGGGCGAGTACGGCGACCGGGTCCCGGTGATCTTGATCGATGGGGTCGAGCACGGCTTCTGGCGGGTCGAGGAGGAGCGCTTCCGCCGGGCGCTGTCCGGCTGACCCGGCCCCCGGGTCCCGCGCGATGCCCGTCACGTGCCCCAGACCACGCGTTTTGGCACGTCGGGGGGCCATCGGCAATGATGGCTGGGAAGGTTTGCGCCTCCTGGCCACTGCGACCGCAGCGACTTTGTGCATGTGTTCACAAGTAGTTACGGTGTAGGGGTCGGGCCGCCGGGGCTCTCGGTGCGGATCAGCGGACCAGGTGCCGTCCGCGGCACCGGGACGACGCCGCCGAGGAGCAGACCGGCTGGCGTCGGTGCTCCCCGCCTGCGGATGAAGTCGGGAAGTCGACGACCACGGCAACCACCCGCGGCGGAGCACGCGGGTGGACAGGTGAGCGAGCAGCAGGGCGAGGGAGATCCAGCGTGACGGCCCACGGAGCGGACGTGCAGGACGGAGACGGGCAGGCCGAGGCCGATTCCCGGATCGAGTCCAAGCAGTCGGTCGAGGTGCCCGCGGCCCGGGAGCGGGCCCGCGCGATCCCGGAAGCCGCCGTCGCCCGCCTCGCCGTCTACCTGCGAGCCCTTTCCGGTCTGGCCGAGCAGGACGTCACCACCGTCTCCAGCGACGAGCTGGCCGTTGCGGCGGGGGTCAACTCCGCCAAGCTCCGCAAGGACCTGTCCTACATCGGCTCCTACGGCACCCGCGGTGTCGGCTACGAGGTGTCGGTGCTGATCGGCCAGATCGAGCGCACCCTGGGCCTGACCCGCAAGCACAGCGTGGCGGTGGTCGGGATCGGCAACCTCGGTCACGCGCTGGCCAACTACGGCGGCTTCCCGAGTCGCGGCTTCCCGGTGTCGGCGCTGTTCGACCTGGACCCCGACCTGGTCGGTGTGCCGGTCGGCGGCATCCCGGTCAGCCACATCGACGACATCGTCGAGGTGTGCACCGAGCGCGAGGTCACCATCGGCGTGATCGCCACGCCCGTCCAGGGCGCCCAGGAGGTCTGCGATCGTTTGGTCGCCGGGGGCGTCACGTGCATCCTGAACTTCGCGCCCGTCGTGCTGCAGGTCCCCGAGGACGTCGAGGTGCGCAAGGTCGACCTGGCGGTGGAGATGCAGATCCTGTCCTTCCACGTGGCCCGGCGCCAGCAGGAAGCCGCCGCTCAGTCCGATGTGGACGGTGCGAACGGCGCGGACCTGGGGCCGCCGGGGGCCAGTGCACAGGTGCCAGGCGAGGTCGAATCGGCGAACAGGATGGTGGAACGGCTGTGAACCTGCTCACCGTCGGGATTTCCCACCACAGCGCCCCGGTCCGGGTGCTGGAGCGGGTCTCGATCAGCGGCGACGAAGTCCGGAAGGTGCTCGACGAACTGCTGCAGCAGGACCACATCTGCGAGGCGTTCGTGATCTCGACCTGCAACCGGGTCGAGGTGTACGCGATCGCGGAGACCTTCCACGGCGGCCTGGACGACGTCAGCTCGGTGCTGACCCGGCACGCCGGTGCGGACTTCCGCGACCTGGCCGACCACCTCTACGTCTTCTACGCGGGCGCCGCCGTCGAGCACCTGTTCTCGGTGGCTGCCGGGCTGGACTCGATGGTCGTCGGCGAGGCGCAGATCCTCGGCCAGCTGCGGCAGGCCTACGGCACCGCGGACGAGAACGGCACCGTCGGCAAGGCGCTGCACGAGCTGGCCCAGCAGGCCCTGCGCGTCGGCAAGCGCGTGCACAGCGAGACCGGCATCGACGCCGAAGGCGCGTCGGTGGTCTCCGAGGCGCTCGCCGACGCCGAGGTGGCGCTGGACGGCCTGGCCGGGCGCAGCGCGCTGATCGTCGGCGCGGGCTCGATGGGCGGCCTGGCCGCCGCGCAGCTCAAGCGCGTCGGCATCGGCGAGGTCGTGATCGCCAACCGCACCCCCGCCAACGGACAGCGGCTGGCCGAATCGCTGCGCGCCGACGGCGTCGACGCGCGCACCGCGGACCTCAGCGACCTCTCCGGCGCGGTCGCCACCGCCGACCTGGTGGTGGCCTGCACCGGTGCGATCGGTGCCGTGGTCACCTCCGACGTGGTCGCCGCGGCGCTGACCGAGCGCGGCAGCCGACCGCTGCTGTGCTGCGACCTCGGGCTGCCCCGCGACATCGACGCCGACGTGGCCGAGCTGCCCGGCGTCACCGTCGTCGACCTGGAGAGCCTGCAGAAGCGGCTCTCCGACCGGCAGGGCGGCAACGAGTCCGAGCGCGCCGCCCAGATCGTCGCCGAGGAACTGCGCGCCTACCTGGCCGCGCAGCGCTCGGCCGAGGTGACCCCGACCGTGACCGCGCTGCGCAAGCGCGCCGCCGAGGTGGTGGACAGCGAGCTGCTGCGGCTCGACTCGCGCCTGCCCGAACTCGACGGCGACGTGCGCAACGAGCTGGCGCGCACCGTCCGCCGCGTGGTGGACAAGCTGCTGCACGCCCCCACGGTGCGGGTCAAGCAACTGGCGTCGGTGCCGGGTGGCTCCGGGTACGCCGACGCCCTCCGAGAGCTTTTCGAACTCGATCCGCAGACCACCGCGGTGCTCGGTGCCCCGCAGGCCGACGAAGGCCTGCCCGGGACCACCGTCGCCAAGGCCAGCCAGCGTGATCGACCAGCACAGGACGGGGAGGACCGTTGAACAAGACCCTCCGCATCGGCACCCGAGGCAGCGCCCTGGCGATGGCGCAGACCGGCTGGGTCGCCGACCAGCTGGAGCAGGCGGGCTACCCCACCGAGCTGGTCTCCGTGAAGACCCCCGGCGACCTCTCGATGGCGCCGATCTCCGAGATCGGCGTGGGCGTGTTCACCTCGGCGCTGCGCGAAGCGCTCGCCACCGGCGAGGTGGACGTGGCCGTGCACTCCTTCAAGGACCTGCCGACCGAACCGGACCCCCGGTTGTCGCTGGCCGCCGTCCCGGTCCGGGAGGACCCGCGGGACGCGCTGGTGGCACGGGACGGTCTGACGCTCGGCGAACTGCCCCCGGGCTCCCTAGTGGGCACCGGTTCGCCGCGCCGCGCCAGCCAGCTCCGGGCCCTGGGCCTGGGCCTGGAGGTGCGCGACATCCGCGGCAATGTGGACACCCGCCTGCGCAAGGTGACCGACGGCGAGCTGGACGCCGTCGTCCTCGCCCGCGCCGGGCTGGCCCGCGTGGGCCGGCTCGAGGTGATCACGGAAACGCTCGATCCACTGCAGATGCTGCCCGCGCCCGCCCAGGGCGCGCTCGCAGTGGAATGCCGCGTCGACGACGTGGACACCGAGCACCTGCTGCAGTCCGTTCTGGACGATGAGGCCAGCCGCGCCGCGGCGGCCGCCGAGCGCGGCCTGTTGAACGCGCTCGAAGCGGGCTGTAGCGCGCCGGTCGGCGCGCTGGCCGAAGTGGTGGAGGACCTCGACGAGGACGGGCGCGTGGCGCTGCGGCTGTCCTTGCGCGGGGTGGTGGCGGCCGACGAATCCCGTCTGGTCCGCGCCTCCGCCACTGGTGAGACGACCGCCGCTGACCAGCTGGGCCGCGAACTGGCCGCTCAGCTGATCGAAGCCCGGACCGCACTGCTCAGCGGTCGCGGGCAGTAGTTGATGGGGAGTGCCCTGATGACCCGAGCACGCAAGACCCCCGGACGGATCGCATTCGTGGGCTCCGGTCCCGGAGACGCCGGACTGCTCACCGTTCGGGCCCGGGACGCGATCACTCGCGCCGCGCTGCTGGTGACCGACCCGGACGTACCCGCCGACATCGTCGGCCTGGCCGCGGACGGCGCCGAGGTACGCCCCGCCGTGGGTGACCCGGCGGACGTGGCCAAGGACCTGGCGAACGAGGCCTCGACCGGGCGCGGTGTGGTGCGCCTGATCGCCGGTGACCCGCTGACCGCCGACGCGGTGGTCCGCGAGGTCCAGGAGGTCGCCAAGACAGGTGCCGCCTTCGACGTGGTTCCCGGCGTCGCCGGTGGCAGCGCGGTCCCGGCCTACGCCGGTGTCGCGCTCGGCGCCGCGCACACCGAGGTGGACGTCCGCGGTGACGTGGACTGGGCGGCACTGGCGGCTTCGCCCGGCCCGCTGGTCCTGCACACCACCGGCAGCCACTTGGCCGAGGCCGCCTCGCGGCTGGTCGAGCACGGCAAGGCCGCGACCACGCCGGTCGCGGTGACCGCCTCCGGCACCACGGTGCAGCAGCGCACCATCGACACGACGCTGGCCTCGCTGGCCGCGGACGCCGGTGAGCTGCAGGGCCACCTGGTGGTGACCATCGGCGACGTCGTGTCCGAGCGCAACAAGCTGTCCTGGTGGGAGTCCCGCGCCCTGTACGGCTGGAAGGTCCTGGTGCCGCGCACCAAGGAGCAGGCCGGTGTGATGAGCGAGCGCCTGTGGTCGCACGGCGCCGTCTCGCACGAGGTGCCGACCATCTCCGTCGAGCCGCCGCGCAGCCCCGCGCAGATGGAGCGCGCGGTCAAGGGTCTGGTCGACGGCCGCTACCAGTGGGTGGTGTTCACCTCGGCGAACGCGGTGAAGGCGGTGTGGGAGAAGTTCGGCGAGTTCGGCCTGGACGCGCGGGCGTTCTCCGGCGTGAAGATCGCCTGCGTCGGCGAGGCCACCGCGGAGCGGGTGCGCGCCTTCGGGATCATCCCGGAACTGCTGCCCTCCGGTGACCAGTCCAGCGAGGGCCTGCTGCAGGACTTCCCACCGCACGACGACATCCTGGACCCGGTGGACCGGGTCCTGCTGCCGCGCGCGGACATCGCCACCGAGACGCTGTCGGCCGGTCTGCGCGAGCGCGGCTGGGAGGTCGACGACGTGACGGCCTACCGCACGGTCCGCGCCGCCCCGCCGCCGGCCGAGACCCGCGAGATGATCAAGACGGGCGGTTTCGACGCGGTGTGCTTCACCTCGTCGTCGACGGTCCGGAACCTGGTCGGCATCGCGGGCAAGCCGCACGCCCGGACGCTGGTGGCCTGCATCGGCCCGAACACGGCGGAGACGGCCAAGGAGTTCGGCCTGCGGGTCGACGTCCAGCCGGAGGTCCCGCGCGTCGAGGACCTGGTGGACGCCCTCGCCGAGCACGCGGCCCGGCTCCGCGCCGAAGGCGCCCTGCCGCCGCCGCGCAAGGCCAAGCGCGCCCGCCGCAGCTGATCTGAGCAGTCGAGGGGCACCTCCGACCAACCCCGGTCGGAGGTGCCCCTCGTTGCTTCGCGGACCCTGATCCCGGTTCAGGGCTCCCCTCGGTGCGGTCCCCGATGCCCGCGCGGGGCGTCGTCGGAGAAGGTCAGGAGGACATCCGACAGGTGCCGTTGACGAGGGCGGCGGACTGGCGAGGACTGATACGTGACCAATGCCGCCCTGGGCCTGTTCGAGCAGGCTGTGGCCTCGCCGTGGGTCTACCTGGCGCTCTTCGCCCTGGCCGCGCTGGACGGCTTCGTCCCGGTGGTGCCGGGGGAGGCGTCCCTCGTCGCCGCGTCGGTGTTCGCGGCTTCGGGCGAGCTGGACCTGCCCTTGATCGTGCTGGCCGGGACCGCGGGGGCGTTCGCCGGTGATCACGTGGCCTACCTGGTCGGGCGCGGCTCGATCGGCCGGCTTCGCACGCGCATCCGACGACGGCCCCGCAGCCGCGCGGCGTTCGACTGGGCTTCGGCGACGCTCGCCGAGCGCGGCGGGCTGGCCCTGCTGGCCTCGCGGTGGGTGCCGGGCGTCCGGACCGCGACCACGATCACCATGGGTGGTGTCGGTTATCCGCTCCGGTCGTTCTCGTTGTTCGACGTGGCAGCGGCCGCGCTGTGGGCGATCAGCTGGTCGCTGGTGGGCTACCTCGGCGGCTCGGCATTCGGGACCGACCCGGTCGGGGGCGTGCTGTTCGGTCTCGCCCTGGCCGCCGCGTTGACGCTGCTCGGCGGCACCATCCGCCACTTCCGCCGCCGCACCCGGCCCACCGAGCGCGCCGAACTGTCCGAGCGGGTCTAGCCGGACCTGGTCGTCCGTGGGAGGTGGCCGGTCGGCGCAGGGGGAGGGGTGACTGCGCCGACCGGCCCGCAGGGGCCGGGGACATCGGGGGCGCGCTGGGTCGCCCGGCCCGTGGTCCGGTCAGATGCGGTGCAGGGAGTTCAGGACGCGGCGCTGGAGGTCCAGCGGCGGTGGCGTCGGTGCGTCGTCGTCTGGCCAGTGGGGCTCGGGTTCTCGGAGCCGGTGCCTGCCCTGGCGCTCGTGCCGCCTCTGCTCCTCCTCGACGTGCGCGATCAGCTGCCACACCGTCAGGGCGCCCTCGCCGCCTCCGGCGTGCTGTCCGTAGGCGGCGAAGGTCCGCCACGTCCAGCCGGTGGCGACCATCGCGGTGGCGGTGCAGGCGGTGAACATGATCAGGGCGGTCATGGGCTTGTCCCTTCGGTGGCGGAGAACTGCGCCGGGTCAGCGGCTCGGGCGGGAGCAGGACGGGCAGTGCGAGGCGGTGAGGTGGCGGACCTGCTCGTGCTGTTCGAGGGCGTCGATGGCCATCTGGCCGGTGTCGGCCAGGAACCTCGCGCAACCCGGCCCAGCAACCCGGCACGAGTACCAACGACGCCCACTGACCAGCACCGTTGGGTACACCGCGGGCCGCGATGAACGGCTGATCTCAACAGGTGTGGCCATGCCTTCCCTCCAGTAAATCGGACAGTCGAGACAGTCGGAATGGAAGGATCTTATGCGCATCAACGGTCCGTACGAGCCAAACTCTCGGCAAACCACCTGTTCGAGTCATACGGTCTGGTTGTGGCAGACGAGAACCCCGGTTACCTGACTACGGGGCAGGTGGCCAAGCGGCTGGGGATCTCGCCCCGGACGCTCGCCAGGTATGTGCGCGAGGGTCTGCTGCAACCGTCGCTGACGCTGCCAACCGGCCATCACCGCTGGCTGTGGGACGACGTCGTCCGCCAGATGCAACGCGACCGCGACCAACCACCCCGCTGAACCGCGCCTCCGCGCAGCCACCCCCGGCACAACGCCCAAACGCCCTCGCCCACACCTGCAAAACACTCGTGAGTGGCGATGGTGGTCCTAACAACCGTTCCCGCTCACGAGATCCAACGCACCCTCGTGAGCGCTGATGGTGGCTCTAACGACCATTCCCGCTCACGAGGGTGGGTGTGGGGTCGTGAGTGGGGATGGTGGTTCCAACGACCGTTGCCGCTCACGAGGGTGGGTGTGTACTCGTGAGTGGGGATGGTGGTTCCAACGACCATTGCCGCTCACGAGGGGGGAGCGTGCACTCGTGAGTGCTGATGGTGGTTCTTACGACCATTCCCGCTCACGAGGGTCGGCGTGTACTCGTGAGTGGCGATGGTGGCTCCAACGACCGTTGCCGCTCACGAGGGGTGACGTGCGCTCGTGAGTGGGGATGGTCGTTGTTGCGACCGTTGCCGCTCACGAGGGTTGGCCCTTGACCGTCTGGTTCGTCGGGGTGGCTACGCTCGGGGGGTACCCCCTGTCGAGCTGCTTGGGGAGTTGCTGGATGTATCCCTCGCACCGTCCGCGTCGGCTCCGCCGGAATCCGGCACTGCGTCGACTGGTTTCCGAGACCTCCGTGGAACCGCGGCAGCTGGTGCTGCCGATGTTCGTGCGGGAGGGCATCGACGAGCCCGCGCCGATCGCTTCGATGCCCGGTGTCGTGCAGCACACCCGCGACTCGCTGCGCAAGGCCGCCGTCGACGCGGTCAGCGCCGGTGTCGGCGGGTTGATGCTCTTCGGCGTGCCCGCCGAGCGGGACGCGGTGGGGTCCGGGGCGGTCGACCCGGACGGCATCCTCAACGTCGCGCTGCGCGACCTGCGCGCCGAACTCGGCGACGACACCGTGCTGATGGCCGACCTGTGCCTGGACGAGTTCACCGACCACGGGCACTGCGGTGTGCTGGACGAGGACGGGACCGTCGACAACGACCGGACGCTGCAGATCTACGGCGAGATGGCCGTGGTGCAGGCGCAGTCCGGGGCGCACGTGGTTGGGCCCAGCGGCATGATGGACGGCCAGGTCGGCGTGATCCGCGACTCGCTGGACGCGACCGGCTTCGGCGACACCTCCATCCTGGCCTACTCGGCCAAGTACGCCTCCGCCTTCTTCGGCCCGTTCCGGGAGGCGGTCGACTCGCAGCTCCAGGGCGACCGCAACACCTACCAGCAGGACCCGGCCAACGGGCGCGAGGCGCTGCGGGAGGCCGACCTGGACCTGGCCGAGGGCGCCGACATGGTGATGGTCAAGCCCGCCCTGTCCTACCTCGACGTGCTGCGCGACATCGCCGGCGTGGCCGACGTGCCGGTGGCCGCCTACCAGGTGTCCGGCGAGTACGCGATGATCGAGGCCGCCGTCGCCAACGGGTGGCTGGACCGGCAGCGGACCGTGCTGGAGTCGCTGACCTCCATCCGGCGGGCGGGCGCGGACATCGTCCTCACTTACTGGGCCACCGAGGCCGCGCAGTGGCTGCGGGGCGCTAGCGCATGACCGACCCGGGGCAGCACATCGACGCGTTCGGTCGGCCGAAGCCGGAACCGGAGCCGAAGGTGCCGCAGTCGCTGCTGGTAGCGCGGTGGTTGTGGATCGGGACGGTGCTGATCGGCATCGTGCAGGCCTTCGTCCAGCTCGCCGACCGCACCAGGCTGATCACCGAGCTGCGGCAGCTGAACCCGGAGCTGAGCCAGCAGGAGCTCGACGCCGCGGCCAACAGCGGGATCATGTTCGCCCTGCTGCTCAAGGCCCTGCTCCTGATGGTGTACGTGATGCTCACCAAGCGGTTGCTGGAGGGGCGGAACTGGTCGCGGGTCGTGCTCACCGTGTTCGGCGGGTTCGGCGTGTTCAACGCGCTGATCACGGTGCTGACCGTCGGCGTGTTCGGCACCGCGATGATCCAGGAGCTCACCGGGATCGGCGTCAGCTGGTTCGATGCGCTGTTCTCGCTGGTCGTGGCGGGCATCGAGGTGGCAGCGATCGTGTTCATGTTCCGGTCGGACGCCAACCGCTACATCCGGGAGTCGGGGCAGCGTTTCCGGGCTGCGGGGTACCAGCCGCGCCTCGGCCGTCCGTGGCGCTGACCCCGGACCGGTCATAACCTGGGCATGTGACGTCGCAGGAGCACGGCTCCGCGGTCCGGCCGGACCGGCCGGGCACGATCGACGGCGCGTTCTGGGCGGGCATCGCCAGCGTCGTGGTGGGCTTCGCCATCCTCGCCATTTCCTTCCTGACGGTCTCGGACGCCGAGCTGCAGGTGGTGGTGGAGGAGGCCGCGGCGCAGGGCCAGCAGCTCACCCCGGAGCAGGCCCGCGCCGTCTACACCGGGGTGGCGGTGCTGGTCGCCGCGGTCGTGGCGGTCATCGCGGCGCTGTGGATCCTGTTGCTGTTCTTCCTGCGCAGGGGCCGCAACTGGGCGCGGATCGTGATCACGGTGGTGGGCGCGGTGTGGATCGTGCTCACCATGCCGTCGCTGGCCGGTGGGACAGTCGGCGGGATCGGCACGTCGCTGCTGGCGCTGCTGCAGGTGCTGACCGTGGCGGCGACGCTCGTGCTCGCCTACCTCGCGCCGTCGAACGAGTACCTGCGGCGCTGAGGAACGTGCGCGTGGTCTCGGCTTGCCGGAACTGGTGGACCGGGGTCGATCACCGCTCTACTGTCCACTCGTGACATCGCCGCAGAACCCGTGGCAGCCGAACCAGCAGTTCGCGCCGCAGCAGCAGTACCCCGCTCAGCCGCAGCAGTTCGGCTACCCGCAGCAGCACGGGTACCCGCAGCACGCCTACCCCCAGCAGCACGTGCCGCTGACCCCGCCCGGCGGACTCGTCTTCGCCAGCTGGATGGGTGCGGTGTGGGCGCCGATCTCCGCGGTGCTGCACCTCGTCGGTTTCGCGATCTCGACGATGGAGATCCTCGACTACGGGTCCGCCCCGGTGCTGCCGATCCTGATCAACGGCGTGCTGGCCCTCGGCGTGGCGGCGTGCGCGGTGTTCTGGGTGGTGTTCGCCGGAGGACTGCGCAAGGGCGGCAACTCCGCGCGGGTCACGCTCGTCGTGCTCGACATCGCCTGGATGCTCTACCTGCTCTACGCGGCCGTGATGTTCGTGCTGAGCCTCGACGGCGACTTCGGGTTGATCATCGACTACCCGGTCCTGCTGATGTCCATCGCTGACCTGCTGATTTCGCTGACCGCCACGGTCCTGTTCCTCTGCCTGGTGTTCGGCAAGAACGCGAACGCGTACGTCAAGGCGATGACCGGGCGGTGAGTTTGTCCAACCAAGTGGACAGCACATGAGTCGTGTTCATACTGTTTGCCGGTGACTTCACCGCAGAACCCATGGCAGCAGGGCGGGTACCCGCAGTACCCGCAGGGAGGCACGCCGTCCGGCGGCTTCCCGCAGCAGCAGTACCCCCAGGGCGGGTACCCCCAGCAGCCGCAGGGCGGCTACCAGCAGCAGAACCCCTACGCGGCGCCGCCGGTGCCCGCGCAGGAGATGGCCCCGGTCCCGCGGCCGATGACCGTGGAGATCGCCTTCTGGATCGCGATCGCGGTTCCGCTGCTGGTGACCGTCCTGTCCGTCGTGAGCTTCATGACGCTGCAGGGCTACCTGAACGACACGATCGCTGGCGTGACCGCGGACCCGGAGCTGCCCAGCGAGTTCCAGGACGGCGTTTCCTCGTTCGTCAACGGGATCATGCTGATCACCTTCATCTTCATGACGGTGATCTACCTGATCCTGACCGGGCTGTGGATCCTGTTCGGCTTCAAGATGCGCGCCGGCCGGAACTGGGCGCGGGTCACGCTCACCGTCTTCGCCTCGATCTGGGTGCTCAGCTCGATCATGAGCCTGATCCAGGGCGGCAGCACCGCGACCTTCACCGGTGACATGCCGGACATCGCGCTGCCCACGTCGTACTACGTGATGACCTACATCCAGGGCGGGCTCGGGCTGCTGTCCATGGGCGGGTTCATCACGCTGGTCTTCCTGCAGCCGTCGAACTGGTTCTTCAACGCCTCGCGCCGCACCTACTGATGCCACGACCGCTCCGCTGCTCCATCGTCCTGTGGTGGACGGTGGCGTTCCTGCTCCTGCTGCAGGCCGGGCTGATGTGGTCCGGTCGCGCCGAGCTCGTGCAGCAGCTCGGCGTCCAGCAGCAGCTGGCACCGGAGGACGCGGCGGAGCGGGCGCAGCAGATGATCGTGGCCAACACCGGGATCGCCGTCGCGCTCGCGGCGGCTTACCTGGGGTTCGGGATCGCGCTGCACAAGCGGCGCTCGTGGGGGCGGATCGGGGTGACCGGGTTCGCCCTGCTGCACCTGGTGCTCGTGCTGGGGTCGGGGGCGGTGTTCAGCGTGCACACCATCCTGCTCGTCCTGGGGGGAACGGCTGCGGTGTTGTTGTGGCGGGCACCTTGCACGGAATGGCTGACGGGTGAGCGATGAGCGGACCGGTGCTGTACTCGGAACGCGGTAGCAGTTGGTGGCCGGTCCTGTGGGGCCCGGCGTTCGCGCTGCTGGGGTTCGGGGTCGAGGCGTTGACGCCCGGCCCGTTGAGCCCGTGGATGTGGACCCTCACCGGCGGCCTGCTGGCCGTCGCGGCGGCGGTGTGGGTGCAGGGCCGACGTCGTCTGGTGTCGGTGCGGCTGACCCCGGACGAGCTCGTGCTCGGGCGCGAGGAGGTCGAGGTCAGCCGCATCGCGGCGGTCACCGACGTCGGAGCCCCGGTGGGCGCTCGGGTGCTCGGCGGTAGTTGGACGGTCCCGAAGGGCACGGGCGAGGTCCCGCTCCGCCTCACCGACGACAGGGTCGTCCTGGCCTGGGCCAAGGACCCCCAAGCCCTCGCCACGTCCCTCACCAAGCTCGTCGAGAAGTAGCCCCGAACCAGGTTCCCTGCGCTTCTGACCAGGGCAGATCCAGTCCTGAGAGGAACCGGCAGCTGGTTGGGCTCACGGGTCGATCGCACTGCAATCGCACCCCACTCCACCCCGCCTCAACCCACTCCACCTCATCCCGCCTCACCCCACTCCACCCCGCCTCAACCCACTCCACCTCATCCCGCCTCACCCCACTCCACCTCACCTCATCCACCGAGGCACGACCACCCGCCCAACCGACTCGGGCTCCGCAGGACATTCACAGTTTCAGTTGAAACTGTAACCAGGGGTGACGAGGCCGCAGTTTCAATTGAAACTGCGAAATCCCGTGGCTGGGTGCCGCAGTTTCAATTGAAACTGCGGTTTCGGGTGGGTGCCGGGGTGCGGTGTTCGGTGGGGGTGCGGGGGCCGTGAGACGCTCTTGGGCGTGACCACTCCGGAACCGTGGCCTGCGGACGGGCCGAAGTTCAGCGCCGAGACCCTGGAACGCGCCGAGCCGCGGGGGCGGTTGCACCAGCCGTGGCGGGCCGCCGTGGCCGGGATCGAGCTGGTCGTGGCCGTGGCGCTGGTGGCCGTCGGCTGGTGGGCGTGGCAGCACGGCACCGTGACCATCTACCTGCCCGGGCCGCAGGGCGCGATCGACGTGGTCACCCGCTCGATCGGGAGCTGGTTGGCCGCCGCGGTGGCCGCTGGGACGGTCGCCGGGTTGCTGCTGCTCGACGCGATCCGGCAGGTGACGCTCGCCCTGCGGGCCCGCCGCCGGTAGCCGTCGGCGCTGCCGACCAGCACGGGAGCGGGTGCGGAGCTCGGGGTGCGGCAGGTCACCGAGCTGCGCCTGTCAGACTGGGGGCGTGACAGCTTCTGCGAACCCCGCATCGAATCCGAACCACGATCCGGCTCCGCGGTCGCGGCAGCTGTTCGACCGCGCGCAGGCCGTGACGCCGGGCGGCGTCAACTCGCCGGTCCGCGCGTTCCACTCGGTCGGCGGCACACCCCGGTTCATGGTTCGCGGCGAGGGCCCCCACCTGTGGGACGCCGACGACAACCGCTACGTGGACCTGGTGTCCTCGTGGGGGCCGATGATCAACGGGCACGCGCACCCGGACGTGGTCCGCGCGGTGCGGGAGGCCGCTTCGCACGGCCTGTCCTTCGGCACGCCCGGGGTCGGTGAGATCGACCTCGCACAGGAGATCATCGACCGCGTCGAGCCGGTCGAGCAGGTCCGCCTGGTCAACTCGGGCACCGAGGCGACGATGAGCGCCGTCCGGCTGGCCCGCGGGTTCACCGGCCGCCAGAAGATCGTCAAGTTCGCCGGTTGCTACCACGGGCACGTCGACGCGCTGCTGGCCAGCGCCGGGTCCGGGGTGGCGACGCTGGGCCTGCCGACCTCGCCGGGCGTCACCGGCGCGCAGGCCGCCGACACGATCGTGCTGCCCTACAACGACCTCGACGCGGTGCGGCAGGTCTTCGCCGAGCAGGGCGACGAGATCGCCTGCGTGATCACCGAGGCCGCGGCGGGCAACATGGGTGCCGTCGCGCCGCTGCCCGGTTTCAACCAGGGCCTGCGCGAGACCACCCGCTCGGCCGGGGCGCTGCTGATCATGGACGAGGTCATGACCGGCTTTCGGGTCTCCCGCGCGGGCTGGTTCGGTGTCGACGGCGTGGCTGGTGACCTCTACACCTTCGGCAAGGTGATGTCCGGCGGGCTGCCCGCCGCCGCCTTCGGTGGCCGGGCCGACGTGATGGACCGGCTGGCCCCGTCCGGCCCGGTGTACCAGGCGGGCACGCTGTCCGGGAACCCCGTCGCGGTGGCCGCTGGGCTGGCGAACCTGCGGGCCGCCGACGACGAGGTGTACGCGGCGCTGGACCGCAACGCCGAACGGCTCGGCGAGCTGCTCGGCTCGGCACTCACCGAGGCGGGCGTGCCGCACCAGGTCGCTCGCGCGGCCAACATGGTCAGCGTCTTCTTCAGCGAGACCCCGGTGCACAACTACGAGCAGGCGCAGGCCCAGCAGACCTGGCGCTTCCCGCCGTTCTTCCACGCGCTGCTCGACCGCGGCGTCTACCCGCCGCCGAGCGCGTTCGAGAGCTGGTTCGTGAACGCGGCGATGGACGAGGCCGCGTTCGAGGTGATCGCCGACGCCCTGCCGCACGCGGCCCGGGCCGCCGCGGAGGCGACCGAATGACCACCTCGGAGCGGACCGTCGTGCACTTCATGCGCCACGGCGAAGTGCACAACCCGGAGGGCATCCTCTACGGGCGGTTGCCCGGGTACCGGCTGTCGGACCGCGGTGAGCAGCAGGCGAAGATCGTCGCCGAGTTCCTCGCCGGGCGCGACGTCGTGCACGTGGTCGCTTCGCCGTTGCAGCGCGCGCAGCAGACCGCCAAGCCGATCGGCGGGACCTTCCAGGTCGACGTGGCCACCGACGAGCGGCTGATCGAGTCGGAGAACCGGTTCGAGGGGTTGAAGGTCTCGGTCGGTGACGGCGCGCTGAGCTCGCCGAAGCACTGGCCGAAGCTCTGGAACCCGCTGCGGCCGTCCTGGGGCGAGCCCTACCTGCAGATCGCGCACCGCATGCTCGGTGCCGCGCACCGCGCCCGCGCGGCCGCGGCCGGGCACGAGGCGGTGTGCGTGTCGCACCAGCTGCCGATCTGGACGCTGCGCCGGTTCCTGGAGGGCAAGCCGATGTGGCACGACCCGCGTCGGCGCCAGTGCTCGCTGGCGTCGCTGACCAGCCTGGTGTTCCGCGGCGAGGAGCTGGTGCGGATCGCCTACGTGGAACCGGCCGGAGCAACCGATCCGAAGGTGACAGGGGCATGAGGAAGCTGTGGGTACGCCTGGGCCTGGTGGCCGCGGCGGTGGCGCTCGTCGGCGGGTGCGCGACGCAGGGCGAGGACGCGGTGGCCAGCGGCGGTGAGTTCACCTTCGTCTCGCCCGGTGGGCAGACCCGCCTCTTCTACAGCCCGGACGAGCGCGGCCGGGTGTCCGGGCTCGGTGGCGAGGACCTGCTGAACGAGGGCCAGCAGCTCGGCCTGGACAACTTCAAGGACCAGGTCGTGGTCCTCAACATCTGGGGCTCGTGGTGCGGGCCGTGCCGGGCCGAGGCCGACGACCTGCAGGCCGTGCAGGACAAGGCTGGGCCGAAGGGCGTGCAGGTGCTCGGCATCAACGTGCGGGACAGCCGCTCTGCGGCGCTGGACTTCCACCGCGACCGCGGGCTGACCTACCCGTCGATCTACGACCCGTCCGGGCGTTCGCTGCTCGCGCTGCGCCAGTTCCCGCGCAGCACCGTCCCGGCGACGATCATCCTGGACCGCCACCACCGCGTCGCCGCGGTCTTCCTGACCGCGATGCTGGAGAGCGAGCTGCTCCCCGAGGTCGAGAAGGTGGCCGCCGAGCCGGCGTGACGTCCGGGGCGGCTGTGACGCTCGCCTCGCGGGCCCTGGGGTCCCGAAAAGCCGGGACCTATGGCCCTGGTGGGGCTCCGTCGTGCCTGGGCAAGCCCGTCACCAGCGAAGATGTGGTCCCGTTCACCGAGCCCGGTGCGTCGCGGTGGTCTTGACTTTCCTACCCTCGAGGTGTGAACCCCACCGAGCTCGCCCAATCCGGCCCGCTGTTGCTCGCGGCTGTGGTGGCGGTGCTCGCCGGGGCGATCAGCTTCGCCTCCCCGTGCGTGGTGCCGCTGGTGCCCGGCTACCTGGCCTACCTGGCCGGAGTCGTGGGCGCTGAGACCCCGCCGGTGGACGCCGCCGAGGACAAGCTCTCGCGCAGCGGTCGCTGGCGCGTCGCCGGTGCGGCGCTGCTGTTCGTCGCCGGGTTCACCGTCGTCTTCGTCGCCGGGACGATGCTGCTGCTCGGCCTGTCGGACGCGTTGCTGGCCAACGAGCTCCTGCTGCAGCGGATCGGTGGCGTGATCACCGTCGCGATGGGCCTGGTGTTCCTCGGGCTGGTCCCCTCGCTGCAGCGCGACGTCCGCATCCACCGGGTGCCGCGCGCCGGGATCTGGGGAGCTCCGCTGCTGGGCGCGGTGTTCGGCCTGGGCTGGACGCCGTGCATCGGCCCGACGCTGGCGGGTGTGGCCTCGCTCGCCGTCGCCACCGAGGCGTCCTCGTCCGGCACCGCGGGGCGCGGTGTCCTGCTGATCGCCGCCTACTGCCTGGGCCTGGGGTTGCCGTTCGTGCTGCTGGCCCTCGGCGCGCGGTGGGCGCTGCGCAGCGCGGGCTGGCTGCGGCGGAACGGACGTGCCATCCAGATCGCAGGTGGCGTGCTGCTGGTCGTGGTCGGCCTGCTGCTCGTCACCGGTTTGTGGGGAGAGTTGATCGCCTTGCTGCGTGGCCCGATCGCCGGATACGAGACGATCCTCTGATGCGCGGCCACCTGAAGACGGCACTGGCGTTCCTGCGCAACACCTGGCGCGGGTTGACGTCCATGCGCACCGCGCTGGTGCTGCTGTTCCTGCTCGCCCTGGCCGCCTTGCCGGGCGCGCTGATCCCGCAGCGCTCGCTGAACACCACCGAGGTCGACCGGTACTTCGCCGAGTACCCGACGCTGGCGCCGATCCTGGACAAGCTCGGTGCTTTCGAGGTGTTCGGTTCGGTCTGGTTCGCCTCCATCTACGTCCTGCTGTTCATCTCGCTGATCGGCTGCCTGCTGCCGCGCTGCTACGAGTACTACAAACAGTGGCGCAGCAAGCCGGTCCGCACCCCGCGCAACCTCTCCCGGATGCCGCACCACGAGCAGGCCACCCTCGACGCCTCGGTCGACGAGGTGATGGCCAGCACCCGGACCCGGCTGCGCGGGTGGCGGATGGTCGAGCGGGAGGAGGACGACGGCGCGAAGTCGATCAGCGCCGAACGCGGGTTCCTGCGCGAGATCGGCAACCTCGTCTTCCACTTCGCCCTGGTGGGGCTGCTGGTCGGCGTCGCGGGCGGCAAGCTGTACGGCTACGAGGGCCAGGTCATCGTGGTGGCCGACGGCTCCGAGTTCTGCAACTCCGGCACCTACAACTACGACTCCTTCCGCGCCGGGCTCACCGTCGACGGCACCCAGCTCTCCCCGTTCTGCGTCCGCGTCGACGACTTCGACATCCACTACCAGCCCAACGGCCAGGTCGGCGACTACCAGGTGGGCCTGAAGTACCAGTCCGGCGAGGACCTGGAGAACAACACCTGGCAGCCGTACCTGCTGCAGGTCAACCACCCGCTGCGCACCGCGGGCGACCGTATCTACCTGACCGGCAACGGCTACGCGCCGCGCTTCACCGTCACCTTCCCGGACGGCCAGCAGCGCACCAACGTCATCCAGTGGCAGCCCGCCGACCCGGCGACGATGCTCTCGCAGGGCGCAACCAAGTTCGACCCACCCGGGGTGCTCGACGAGGAGCAGCGCCGCAAGAGCCAGATCGCCGTCACCGGGCTGTTCGCGCCCACCGCCGCGTTCGACGGCGCCATCCTCAGCTCCCGCTTCCCGGACCTGCTGGACCCGGCCGCCGCGGTCGACGTGCTGCGTGGTGACCTCGGGCTCGACTCCGGCCGCGGCCAGTCGATCTTCGGCGTCGACCAGTCCATGGTGGACCAGGGCAGGCTGCAGCGGGTGGCCCGCGAGAACCTGCGCGTCGGCGAGGAGGTCCGCCTCGACGACGGCACCACCGTCCGCTTCGACGGCGTCGAGCGCTGGGCCAACCTGCAGGCGTCGCACGACCCGTTCCAGCCGTGGGTGCTGTTGTTCGCCGTGCTGGTCATCTTCGGCATCAGCACCTCGCTGATGATCAAGCGCCGCCGGGTGTGGGTCCGCGCGGCGCCGCACCCGGACCAGGACGGATCCGGTTCCGCACGTACCGTTGTCGAAGTCGGCGGGCTCGCCCGCACCGATCAAGCTGGCTACGGCGAGGAGTTCACCAGGCTCGCCGCCGACCTCCTCGGCACGGGGGTCGACCACTCGCCGAAGTCCCGCGCGGCCACTGGCCCCGCGCGCGAAAGGAAGAGCTGATGCCGGTCAACCAGACGCTGTCGACCTACAGCGACATGGCCTACGCCACCTCGGTGGTGGTCTACATCCTGGCGATGCTGCTGTACTTCGCGGAGTTCTCCCGCGGCCGCGCCGGAACGGTCGCCCGCAGCCGCGAGGCGGCGCTGGTCGGTGCGGGTGACTCGGGCGCCACCTCGACCCCGGTCGTCGGGCACCTGCCCGCCCCGGAGAAGCGCCCGTTCTCGGAGCGGCTGGGCGGCATGGCCGTCGCCATGACCTCGCTCGGTGCGGTGATCCACTTCGCCTCCCTGCTGTTGCGCGGTCTGGCCACCGGTCGAGTGCCGTGGGGAAACATGTACGAGTTCGGCTCGGCGATCTCGCTGGCCGCGGTGGTGGCCTGGTTGGTCGTGCTGTTCCGGCAGACGCGCACCGCTCGCCGCGACACGACCTCGAGCCAGCTGCGCGGGCTCGGCGGGTTCCTGATGCTGCCGGTGGTGCTGCTGCTCTTCCTGTCCGGCACCATCCTCTACGCGCAGGCGGCACCGCTGATCCCGGCGCTGCAGTCCTACTGGATCGTGATCCACGTCGCCGCGGCAATCATCTCCAGCGGGGTCTTCGTGTTCGGCGGGGTGGCGAGCCTGCTGTACCTGGTGCGCTGCCGGTACGAGAACAACCCGCTGAAGATGACCAAGGTCGGTTCGCGGCTGCCCACCAGCCAGGCGCTGGACCGGGTCGCCTACCGCGCCACGGTGATCATCTTCCCGGTGTGGACGTTCGCCATCGTCGCGGGCGCGATCTGGGCGGAAGCGGCCTGGGGCCGGTTCTGGGGCTGGGACCCGAAGGAGACCTGCTCCTTCGTCGCCTGGGTCGTCTACGCCGCGTACCTGCACGCCCGCGCCACCGCGGGCTGGCGCGGGGTGCGCGCCGCGTGGATCAACGTGCTCGGCCTGGCCGTCATGATCTTCAACCTGTTCTTCGTGAACATCGTCGTCGCCGGTCTTCACTCGTACGCTGGACTGTGAGCGGGTGATCGGTGCCCTCCGGGGCGCGGCTCGGAGCCCGTCGCGCGCGGCGGGCTCCGCAACGTCGAGTCCGCCACCTGCGCAATTCACGCCCGGTCGGCGAACGGAACCGGGGGAATCGACCGCCCACCCCCGGTGACTGGTGGGGCTGCCTGCGACTACCGTGCCTTGCGGAGACGGGGAGTTCTCGATTCGGTCCGGCAGGGCCCGGCTCGATCGCAGGAGGGACGGCAACGGTGACCGGACAGTACGAAGAGCCCGAGACGCGACGGAACGCGGGGGCCACCGCGGCGCAGGCCGACGGCGCGGACGTCGAGTCCGGCAGCGCGGGGTCGGCACCCGATGGCCAGTACGTCGAGCCGGAGACCCGGCCGGCGCACCCCACCCCGTCGTACGTCGACCCGTCGCAGGTCGACCAGTCCGGAAACCCGGTCGGCGACGCGCCGCAACCGTACTACCCGGGTGGCGCCCCGGCCTTCCCCGACCCGAACCAGTCCGGGCCGCAGCAGGCCTACCACCCCGACCCGTCGGCTTCCGGCCCGCACCCGCAGGCGTCCGGACCGCACCAGGTCCCGGGCGCGCAGTCGGGCCCGTACCCGGTCTCCGGTGGACCCTCCGGCCCGTACCCGCCGGTGTCGGGCGGGCCGTCCGGTCCGTACGCGCCGGTGTCCGGCGGGCCGTCCGGCCCGTACCCGACCGGTGCCCAGCAGTTCCCGCAGGGCGGACCGCAACCCGGTCCGCAGCAGCCGTACTCGTCATACCCCCAGGCTGCCCCGAACGGCCGCCCCGGGGATCAGCCATCTGGCCAGGACCTCTCGTCCGCCCAGCTGCTCCGGCAGACCAAACGGCCTCCCCAGTCCGGGTGGCGCAAGGCCGTCTACCTGGCCAGCGGGAAGACGGTCAACTTCGGCGAGGGCCCGGCCGACCGGCGCCGCCGCGAGCTGATCGGCCGGATCAACCAGCCGCTGCAGGGCTGCTACAAGATCGCGATGCTGAGCCTGAAGGGCGGCGTGGGCAAGACCACCACGACCGCCACCCTCGGCTCCACGTTCTCCTCGCTGCGCGGCGACCGGGTGATCGCGGTGGACGCCAACCCGGACCGCGGCACCCTGGCGCAGAAGATCCCGCTGGAGACCACCGCGACGGTGCGGCACCTGCTGCGGGACGCGCACCGGGTCCGCAAGTACAGCGACGTCCGCGCCTACACCTCGCAGGGCCCGTCCCGGCTGGAGGTGCTGGCCAGCGAGCAGGACCCGGCGGTCTCGGAGGCGTTCAGCGAGGACGACTACCGGCGCACCGTCACGATGCTGGAGCACTTCTACAACGTGGTGCTCACCGACTGCGGCACCGGCCTGATGCACTCGGCGATGAAGGGCGTGCTGGACCTGGCCGACTCGCTGGTGATCGTCTCCTCCAGCTCGATCGACGGCGCGCGCAGCGCATCGGCCACCCTGGACTGGTTGGACGCGCACGGCTACGGCGACCTGGTGGCGCGGTCGGTGGCGGTGATCAACTCGGTGCGCCCGGCGTCCGGCAAGGTCGACGTGGACAAGCTGGCCGCGCACTTCAGCTCGCGGTGCCGCGCCGTGTCGAAGATCCCGTTCGACCCGCACCTGGAGGAGGGGGCCGAGGTCGAGCTGGACCAGCTCAGCGCCCCCACCCGGATGGCGCTGCTGGAGCTGGCCGCGACGGTGGCCGACGACTTCCCGCACGCGCCCGGCCGGAACCGGCAGGGCTGACCGGCGGTTCAGTGGAACGGCACCTGCCGGGGCAGGTGCCGTCCGATCACTCGTCCTCCGCCGGACGCGACTTGCGCCGCTGCTCGTCCAACCGGCGCAGGAAGTCGGGGTCGTCGTCGGGCGCGATCGGCGCCTGCCGGGAACGGGGCCGGTCCGGCCCGGTCGCGACGGGGCCGAACGCCTTCCACATCAGCACCGCGATGGTGAGCGCACCGATCGCTGCCAGGACGTAGATCATCTGGCCACCTCCAACTCTGCCGCTGACCCGAGACTAGCCAATTCAGACCGGGTTGTCGGCGTCGCAGGTGACGGCGTTGTCGCGAGCGCGCTGAGCGGGCCCAGGTGGTGCCTCGCGGTTGACGAGGCGCCACCTGGACCCGCCGTTCGGGCGCTCTTCAGGTCTGCGTCCGGAGCACTCGCCGACGAGGGGCGCTGGCGAGCAGGAGCTCAGCGCGTCGTCGAACCAGTCGGTGTCAGACCGCGCGGTTGACGTCGTTGGTGAGCTCGGCGAGCAGGGCGCGGACCTCAGACTCGCGGAAGCGGCGGTGGCCGCCGGGGGTCCGGATGGAACCGATCCGGCCGGCGGTGGCCCACCGCGTCACGGTCTTGGGGTCGACCCGGAAGAGCGCCGCGACCTCACCGGGCGTGAGGAGCTGCTCCTGGCCGTTCTGGCGCGGCTGCTGGGTCGTCGCGGTCACAGGTGACCTCCACGTTGCGAGATGGTCATTCGGGCAATCCGGTCGCATCCTGGCACCTCGGGGGCCAGGTACTCGAACATTTGGGTTTAGGTAAAGGGAAGGTAAGGGACGAAAACGGCGCTTCGGGCGGTGCGCGCGAACCGCTGGTCACCGGCCGCCCGGCCAAGTCGCCGGACCCTTGCTCTACCCTGGTGACGTGCAGGAACAGCAGCCCGAACCCGCGGCCCAGGGGGCGGCGTCGACCCTCGCGCGCGACATCGCGCTGTACACCGTCGCCCGGTTCTCCATGGTGATCGTGGTCGCCGTCCTGTTGATGCTGGTCAACGTGCCGGTGCTGGTCGCGCTCGCGGTGTCGGTCGTGGTCGTGATGCCGCTGTCGCTGCTGGTCTTCGGCAACCTGCGGCGCCGGGTGGCGGTCGGGATGGCCGAACGCGGTGCGGCGCGCAGGGCCCGCCGCGAGGAGCTCATGGCGCAGCTGCGCGGCGAGCGCACCACGGACGCCGGGTGATCCCGGGGATGGTCGGCAGCATCGACCGGTCCTGCGCGCGGACCAGGGCCTGGACCAGCGAAGCCGTCCGGATCATCGAGGCCGACGCGAACCGCAGCGCCGACACCCACCTGCTGCGCTACCCGCTGCCCGCGGAGTGGGGGATCGACCTCTACCTCAAGGACGAGTCAACACACCCGACCGGCTCGCTGAAGCACCGGCTGGCCCGGTCCCTGTTCCTCTACGCGATCTGCAACGGCTGGGTGACCGAGGACACGCCGGTGATCGAGGCCTCCTCCGGCTCCACGGCGGTGTCCGAGGCCTACTTCGCCCGGCTGCTCGGGCTGCCGTTCATCGCCGTGATGCCGCGCTCCACCAGCCGCGAGAAGGTGTCGCTGATCGAGTGGCACGGCGGTCGCTGCCACTTCGTGGACGAGCCGGGCGCGATCTACACCGAGTCGCGCCGGTTGGCCGCCGAGCTGGGCGGCCACTTCATGGACCAGTTCACCCACGCCGAGCGGGCCACCGACTGGCGCGGCAACAACAACATCGCCGAATCGATCTTCGAGCAGCTGGCGCTGGAACCGCACCCCGAGCCGAGCTGGGTAGTGGTCGGCGCGGGCACCGGCGGCACCAGCGCCACCATCGGCCGCTACCTGCGCTACCGGTGCCACCGCACCGAGCTGGCCGTGGTCGACCCGGAGTGCTCGGTGTTCTTCGAGGCGTGGCGGGACGGCGATCCGGACCGCACCAGCGACCGCGGGTCGCTGATCGAGGGCATCGGCCGTCCGCGGGTGGAGCCGTCCTTCGTCGGCCAGGCCATCGACCGGATGATCAAGGTCCCGGACGCGGCCTCGATCGCCACGATCCGCCATGTCGAGAAGGTGCTGGGACGGCGGGTCGGTGGCTCCACCGGGACCAACCTGTGGGGCGTGTTCTCCCTGGTGTCGGAGATGATCGCGGCCGGTCGGCGGGGCAGCATCGTGACGCTGCTCTGCGACGGCGGTGAGCGCTACGCCAACACCTACTACGACGACGAGTGGGTCTCCGCCCGCGGCCTGGACCTGGACGCGCCGCTCGCGGTGCTGGGGCACTTCCACGCGACCGGCGAGTTCCGGGCGGTTTAAGGAGGTTTGCTGGTGAGGCCTTGGCGTTGGGCTGCCGCGGTGGCGTTGCTCACCGCGGTGAGCGGGTGCGCTGCCGAGCAGTCCCCACCGGCCGGGACGCCGTCGACCTCGGAGACCGCTAGCGAGGAGCCGGACACGGAGTCCGCGGAGCCCTCCATCACCCGCGACATCCCCCCGGAGCAGCGCGCGCACCTCGCCGAGCTGTCCGGTGAGCAGATCTGCCAGCTGGCCGATCCCGCCGACCTGGAAGCGCTGGCCTTCGCAGTGGAGCCCGGACGCCCGCGCGAGCTCGGCTTCGACCCGCCGGTGCGGGGCTGCGAGTTCCACGCCCAGTCCGGTGGCCGCTCGGTGCTGGTCGGCGCGCAGCGGGACGGCTTCGCCGAGCTGGGCCGGGACGAGGTCGAGCTCGACGCGGGCCGTGGCTCCCGGACGCTGCGCGCCAGCGACTGCACGGTCTACGCGGGTGTCGCCGGTGCGACCCTGCAGGTCTCGGTGACCGCGGCGGAAGCGGACTCGGACGACTGCGGCGTGGCGGAGCGCATCACCGAGTACGTGCTGCCCGCGCTGGTCAGCTAGCCCCCCGCGCCGGGCGTTTCGGTCATTCCGACCGCTGCGCATCACGACTGGAGAACGAGTCGGCCGAACCGGGGAACGTCCAGCCGCCAAGTGGCGTCAAATCATCCCGAACGGATATGGGGACGAGTCGGGGGAGTTCGGGTGGCCGAAAACCTCAAGGCGATTCCGGAGGAGATGAAGGCCTTCGAGGGCCTCCTCGAGCGGAACGCCGGGTACTTCAAGAAGATCGATGAGTGGGCGGAGAACACCGCGTCCGACACCAGCGGGTTCACCGGCCTGATGATGGTGCTGATCCCGGTCGTCGAGATGGTGACCGCGCTCTACGGCGAAACCCTGGAGTGGGCGAACAGCGCGTTGCTCAAGGTCAAGGAGGACCTTGCCGACGCCTCCGCGGAGTACGAGGAGATCGAGCAGAAGATCGTCGGGGTCTTCCAGAAGATCCAGGCCGAGCTCGACGACATCAAGATCTGAGGAGGACGGGAATGGCATCGTTCGCTGACGCCGAAGACCCGATGGGGGCCCTCACGGCGGATCCGAGCCAGAGCAACGCGGAGTCGCAGAAGCAGGCGATCGAGGACGCCGGCTGGCAGGTGCAGGCGGTCAACTGGGTCTACGAGAAGGTCACCGGCCAGAACCTCATCGAGACGCTGATCTCGCCGATCACCGGCGACTTCTCGAAGATCGAGACCAACGCCGAGGCCTGGGGGCAGGTCGGTGACGCGCTGCGCGCCATCCGCAAGAACCTGAACCAGGGCATCAGCGACCTGCGCGAGAGCTGGGACGGCTCCGGCGCGATCGCGTTCGAGACGCTGCTGGTCTCCACCTGGACCGTGGCGCTCGAGGGCGACGCCATGCTGGCGCAGCTGATCGGCCAGGGCTTCCAGAAGGCCGCGGACATGTCGCGGAAGATGACCGACAAGGCCCTGGAGCTGATCAAGAAGCTGGTCGACCGGCTGATCGAGACCGCGGCCACCGGGTGGATCCCGGTCGCGGGCTGGGCCAACGTGGTGCGCAACGTCGAGAAGTGCGTCGAGATCGTGATGGCGATCCTGGAGCTCTTCGAGGCGCTGCAGCAGATGTACGACTCGGTGGTGCAGCTGGTCGAGTCGATCAAGAACGCGGGCACCAACCTGGCCAAGATCAAGGACGCCAACAGCCTCGGTGACGTGGTCAACATCGGCCTGCAGGCCAAGGACGACTTCACCGCGGTGTCCGACGCCGCCACCGGGGTGCAGAACTCCGCGACGGGCGTGAAGGACGCGACCACCGGGGTGAAGGACGCCGCGACCGGCGGGAACGGCGACGGCAACGGCACCGGCGGGAACGGGACTGGCGACGGTGGCGGGAACGGCACCGGCGACGGCGGTGGGAACGGCGACAACGGCACCGGTGGGAACGGCGACGGTGGCACGCCGACCGGTGACGGCAACGGCTACCAGACGCTGGCGTCCGGGACGCTGTGATCGGGAGGATGACGCGACGTGAGTGACGACTGGAAGACTCAGGAGATCCGCGACGCCGAGGCGATGCTGGAGGAGCGCATGCGCCAGGCCGAGGAGGTGCTGGACCGCGTCAGCCAGTACGAGGCGGAGCTGCCGGAGATCAAGCTGACCGACGACCAGGTCGAGGACATCGAGCAGCGCATCCGCTCCGGCCAGGCCCCGCCGGAGGTCGTGGCGCTGCAGGCGCGCATCGACGCGGGCGAGTTCACCTGGCAGGACATCGCCAGCGGCGAGGCGCTGCACGACGAGTCGGTCCAGGCCGCCTTCGCCAAGAGCGTGGAGAACGCGCAGCAGGCCAAGGAGCTGCTGGACGCCGGATACGATGCGGCCACGGTCATCAACAACGACCCGAACCGCCCGCCGGAGGACACCTACGACGACGAACCGCCGGACTCGTTCCTGCGGTGAGGGACTGAGTGATTCGCGTATGAACCGCAAGACCCTGATCGGCATCACCATCGGCTGGGGCGTCCTGGTCGCCGCGGTCTTCGCGGTGCTGCTGGGCATGGCGATGTTCAGCGGCACCTCGCTGGAGAAGTCCAGCACGGCGGACGGTTCCACCGGCCCGTACTACCGCTGGACCGGTGAGCCGATGCTGATCACCAGCACGCAGAGCGGCAAGTCGGCGGTGTGCAAGGTCGTGCCGGACGAGGGCGAGGTGCGCGACGTCTCCACCTACCGCGCGGAGGGGCGCCGGTACGTGGACCCGGTCACCCCGTGGTTCTCCGGCGAGGCGCAGATGTCGTGCACGACGCCGGTCAAGATCCGGGTCGGTTCCGAGGTCACGAACTACGAGCTGTTCGCCAAGAATCGCGTGGTGCAGATCGCTGCGGCGGTGCTCGCCGCCGGTCCGTTCCTCGCGGTGAGCGTGTTCGGGCTCGGCACCCGCAAGGCGCGCGCCTGATCGACCAGCGCGAACGGCCCGTCCACCACAGGTGGGCGGGCCGTTTCGCACCTGACGCAACGGGTCCGGGTACCCGCCCGGGCGCTGATCAGCCGAAGGCGAGCGCGCCGCCGGTCACCGCGGCCCAGATCAGCATCGCGAGGCCGGTGTCGCGCAGCGCCGGGATCAGCGCTCGCCCCTGCGCGCCGCTGATCACCGCTCGCAGCGGGACGACGAGCGGCAGGAGCGCGGCGAAGCCGAGCAGCACCCACGAGTTCCGCAGGCCGATCAGCACGGTGATCAGGAACGGGACCAGCGCGAGCGCGACGTAGAGGGTCCGGGTGTCCCGGTCGCCGAGCAGCACCGCGAGGGTGCGCTTGCCGGTGACGCGGTCGGACGGGATGTCCCGCAGGTTGTTGGCCACCAGCACCGCGCAGGACAGCGCCCCGACACCCACCGCGGCGCCGATGCCGAAACCGGTGACCGTCCCGGCCTGCACGTACATGGTGCCCAGCACCGCGACCAGCCCGAAGAAGACGAACACGGCGAGCTCGCCGAACCCGGCGTAGCCGTAGGGCCGCTTGCCACCGGTGTAGTACCAGGCCCCGGCGATGCAGAGCGCGCCGACGGCGAGCAGCCACCAGTAGCCGCTGAGGACCACCACGCCCAGACCTGCGATGGCGGCCAGGCCGAAGCAGGTGAAGGCCGCGGTGCGCACCGCGGTCGGCTGGGCGGCGCCGGAACCGACCAGGCGGAACGGGCCGACCCGGTCGTCATCGGTGCCCCGGATGCCGTCGGAGTAGTCGTTGGCGAAGTTCACCCCGACGATCAGGAACAGGGAGACCAGGAGGGCGAGGACCGCGATCAGCGGATCGAACCCGTCGACCCCCGCGGCGGCGCCGGTCCCGGCGAGCACCGGCGCGATCGCGTTCGGGAAGGTACGGATCCGAGCTCCCTCGATCCACTGCGCAACAGTCGCCATGGGAGCCATCTTCGCGCACCGGGATCACCCGCCCGTGGCAGCCTCCCGGCTCAGCCCTGGAACAGCGCCGCCAGCGCCCGCCGGTCCGGCTTGCCGGGGCCGCGCAGCGGCAGCTCCCGGAGGAAGGCGAAGCGCTTCGGCGCGGCGGCGGCGTCGAGCCGGGCGCGGACGGCGGCGCGCAGCTCCGGTTCGGCCGGTGGCCGGTCCTGGTCGGAGGGCACGATGGCGGCGACCACCGCCTGGCCCCACTCGGGGTCGGGGACGCCGAGCACGCACGCCTCGCGGACGCCGGGCTGCTCGGTGAGGACCCGCTCGACCGGCAGCGGGGCGACGTTCACCCCGCCGGTGATGATCATGTCGTCGGCGCGGCCGAGCACCTCCAGCCGACCGTCCTGCCAGCGGCCGAGGTCACCGGTCCGGAACCAGCCTCCGGAGAACGCGGCCGCGTTCGGCTGGTGGCGGTAGCCCCTGGCCAGCATCGGCCCGCTCAGCAGCACCGGCCCGGTCCCGCTGTCGACGCGGACCTCGGCGACGTCCAGCGGCCGCCCGTCGTACACGCACCCGCCCGCGGTCTCGCTCATGCCGTAGGTCGTGGTCACGCGGACGCCGTCGGCCTGGGCCCGGTGCAGGAGCGCGGGCGGGGTCGCGGCGCCGCCGAGCAGCACCGCGTCGAACTCACGGAGCGTGGCGAGACCCTCCCCGCCCGCGTTGATCAGCCTGGACAGCTGGGTGGGCACGAGCGCGGTGTAGTGCGGGCCGTCCGCTGCGAGGACGCGTCGCGCGGCTGCGGCGAAGTTGTCCGGGCGGAAACCGCCAGCGGTGTCCACGGCGTCGGGGCGGGTGCCCGCGAGCAGTGACCGGACCAGGACCTGGATCCCGGCGATGTGGTGCGCGGGCATCGCCAGTAGCCAGTGGCCGGTCCCGCCGAGTCGGCGGTGGGTGGCCTCGGCGGAGGCACGCAGGGCGGAGGCCGCCAGCAGCACGCCCTTCGGTGTGCCGGTGGAACCGGAGGTGGCGATGACCAGCGCCGTCGGGTCGTCGGCGGAGTCCTCTGCGCTGGTCAGCGGGCCTGCCAGCGCTTCGGCGAGGTGGCCGTCGCCGCCCTGCACCGGGAGCAGCGCCGGGCCTTCGCCGCCCAGCGCACGCTCCAGCGCGGGCAGGACGTCCAGCGCGCCCGCTCCTGGCGGCACGGGCAGTGGCTGCAGGTCACGGGCTCTCGGCATGTGCTCCATTGTCGACCGGCTCGCGGGCGGCGCCCGCGTGATTCCCGGCATCGATCACCTGTTCTAGCGATCAAGTGTTCGATCCGGCGGGTCGATCTAGTGGGTACGCGCTTGGAGAGGAGTTGCTCATGTTGGTTCTGGTTGTGCTGGTGCTGCCCGCCGACCTGGTCGGTGGTCAGGTTTTCCCCGGTGAGGGCTCGGCCGGGGGCGGTCCTGCGCCGCCCGGCTCCGAAGCCGCGCCGCCGGGTGGCCGCGCGGGCGGAGCTCGGCGGTCGACGTCCGGTTCAGAAGTACCAGGGGAAGGCGGACCAGTCCGGGGTGCGCTTCTCCAGGAAGGCGTCGCGCCCCTCGACGGCCTCGTCGGTCATGTAGGCGAGGCGGGTGGTCTCACCGGCAAAGAGCTGCTGGCCGACCAGTCCGTCGTCGATGGCGTTGAACGCGTACTTGAGCATGCGCTGCGCGGTCGGGGACTTGCCGTTGATCTCGCGCGCCCACTGCAGCGCGGTGCGCTCCAGCTCCTCGTGCGGGACGACCTCGTTGACCATGCCCATCTGGTGCGCCTGCTCGGCGGTGTAGGGGCGGCCCAGGAAGAAGATCTCGCGGGCGAACTTCTGGCCCACCTGGCGGGCGAGGTAGGCCGAGCCGAAGCCGCCGTCGAAGCTGCCGACGTCGGCGTCGGTCTGCTTGAACTTGGCGTGCTCGGCGCTGGCGAGCGTGAGATCGCACACCACGTGCAGGCTGTGCCCGCCACCGGCCGCCCACCCGGGCACCACCGCGATGACGATCTTGGGCATGAACCGGATCAGCCGCTGCACCTCGAGGATGTGCAGCCGCCCGGCGCGGGCCGGGTCGACCGTGTCCGCCGTCTCACCCCCGGCGTACTGGTACCCGGAGCGACCGCGGATCCGCTGGTCCCCACCGGAGCAGAACGCCCAGCCGCCGTCCTTGGCGGACGGGCCGTTCCCGGTGATCAGCACGCAGCCGACGTCGCTGGTCATCCGCGCGTGGTCCAGGGCGCGGTACAGCTCGTCGACGGTGTGCGGGCGGAACGCGTTGCGCACGTCGGGCCGGTCGAAGGCGATGCGCACGGTGCCCTTCCCGGGGCCGTCCTCGACGCAGCGGTGGTAGGTGATGTCGGTGAAGTCGAAGCCCGCGACGGGCTCCCACGACGCCGGATCGAACAGCTCAGAGACACGGGGATTCTGCACACCTGGGACAATAGGCGCAGCGCGTGCTCGGGGCGGGGGCCTCCCCGCGGCAGCCCGGCACCTGCGCGGACGACGGCGAGGAGGAGCATGGACTGCTCCGCCGGGGTCCGCCAACGAGGTTCAGAGGTGATGGGTTGAATCCGTCCACGGCTCAGGCTGAGGTCATCGTCGACGAGCTCGTCCGCAACGGGGTGCGGCAGGTGGTGCTCTCCCCGGGATCCCGCAACGCACCTCTCTCTTACGCACTGCACAAGGCCGACCACGCTGGGCGGTTGCGGTTGCACGTGCGCATTGACGAGCGCAGCGCGGGGTTCCTGGCCCTGGGGCTGGCCGCGCGCGCCCACTCACCGGTGGCGGTGGCCTGCACCTCGGGGACGGCGGCGACGAACCTGCACCCGGCGGTCAGCGAGGCGTTCCACTCCGGGGTGCCGCTGATCGTGCTGACCGCGGACCGGCCGCCCGAGCTGCGGGCCGCGGGCGCCAACCAGACCATCGACCAGCACCGGCTGTTCGGCTCCGAGGTCCGGCTGTTCGACGAGCTCGCGGTCGCCGAGGAGCGGCCCGGGCAGAACGCCTACTGGCGCAGCCAGGTGTGCCGCGCCTGGCACGCGGCGCGGGGCGCGGTCCGGGGCGGGCCGGTGCACCTGAACCTCCCGTTCCGGGAGCCGCTGGTGCCCTCCGGCGACGACCACTGGTGCGAGTCGTTGGACGGGCGCCCGGACGGTGCGCGGTGGACCGACGACTCCGACCTCGGGCGGGCGCCCAGCGCGCTGTCCCGCGTTCGGGCGCGGCACGGGCTGGTGCTGGCGGCGGACTCGGGCGTGGGCGGTGCCGGCGAGTGGGGCGAGCGGTACGGCTGGCCGGTGCTGTCCGAGGTCGGCGCGGTGGGCGTGCCCGGCTCCGCGGTGATCAGCACCGGGATGTGGCTGCTCGGCCTGCCGGAGTTCCTCCGGGAGCACCAGCCGGAGCAGGTGCTGTGCGTCGGGCGCCCGACGGTGTTCCGGCAGGTGCAGCGGTTGCTGGCGGACACCGGGGTGGAGGTGCTGCTGGCGCACGGCGGGGTCGACTGGCCTGCGCCCGCGCACAACCTGCGGGAGGTCGCCGACACCTTCGGTCCGACGGCGACCCCGGCGGACCCGGACTGGCTGACCAGCTGGCAGCAGGCCGACCAGAAGGCCTCCGCCGCGCTGCACGCCGCGCTGGACCTGGAGCGCTGGCCGAACGGCCCGGTGGTGGCGCGGTCGGTGGTGGACGCCTTACCGGAGGACTCGCTGCTGGTGCTGGGTTCGTCGAACCCGACGCGCGACGTCGCGCTGGCCGCGCGGCAGCGGCCCGACGTGGTCGTGCACCGCAACCGCGGCGTGGCCGGGATCGACGGCACCATCTCGACCGCGATCGGCGCGGCCCTCGCCCACGAGCGACCGGCCTACGCGCTGCTGGGCGACCTGACCTTCCTGCACGACAGCAACGGCTTGGTGCTCGGGCCGCACGAGGCGCGACCGGACCTGACGATCGTCGTGCTCAACGATGACGGCGGCGGCATCTTCTCGCTGCTGGAGCAGGGCAGCTCGGAGCACCGCGAGTCCTTCGAGCGGATCTTCGGCACGCCGCACGGCACCGACCTCGGGCAGCTCTGCGCCGCGCACGGCGTCGAGCACCAGCTGGTGCGCCAGCACTCCGAGTTCGTCGAGGCGCTGCGGTGGCGTCCGGGACTGCGCGTGATCGAGGTCCAGGCGGACCGGGCCGCGCTGCGGTCGGTGCACGAGCGCCTGCAGGCCGCCGTCCGCTCCGCGCTGCTGGGCTGACCGGGTCCCACGTGGTGGGACGGCCGGTGTTCGCCGGTCCCGCCTCTTGCCGTGGTCCGTCGGGGTGATTCGCGGATTCCGCGGCATTCTGGGAAAAACGTGCCGACGGAAAACCCACCTGCTGGTCACGACCTTCTCTAGGCTCCGTTCGGAGCATGTGAATCCCGAGGAGGTGGCAGGTGTTCCGACGACACGGCCTGCGAGCGGTGGCCGCGGCCTGCTGTGCGACAGCGCTTTTCGCATCCCCAGCGCTGGCCGGGGATGGTGGTCCAGGGGCGCCCGGTGCGGGCGACGAGTACTTCCCCGGCTACGGCAACGGCGGGTACGACGTCTCGCACTACGACATCCAGGTGCGCTACCAGCCCGCGGACGACCACCTGCGCGGCACCACGACGATCGTGGCGAAGCCGACGCAGGACCTGACCGCGTTCAACCTGGACTTCGCGCTGACACCGAAGTCGGTGCGGGTCAACGGATTGCCCGCGGAGTTCTCCCAGAACGGCACCGAGCTGACGGTGACCCCGGCGGAGACGCTGCCGGAGGGCAGCCTGGCGACCTTCGTCGTCGAGTACGAGGGCGTGCCGTCCACCGTGGAGGTCGACGGGCTCAACCCGTGGATCCGCACCTCCGACGGGGCGCTCGCGGTCGGGCAACCGGAGATCTCCGCCTGGTGGTTCCCCGGCAACGACCACCCGCGGGACAAGGCCACCTTCGACATCTCGGTCACCGTGCCGGACGGCACCGAGGCAGTCGCCAACGGCGTGAACACCGACCGCAGCAGCCTGGCCGGGTGGACCACCTGGAAGTGGCGCACCACCAAGCCGACCGCCACCTACCTGGCGTTCTTCGCCGCCGGGCAGTACGAGGTCAACGAGCGGGCCGGTGCCTTCGGGCAGCCCTACGTCTCCGCCTACTCCGACGGGCTCGGTGAGCTCGAAGGTCCGGCGAAGGCCAGCGTGGAGCGCACCCCGGAGGTCCTGGAGTTCCTCAGCGGCGTGCTCGGCGAGTACCCGTTCGAGGCGCAGGGCGGCCTGGTGTCCGCGGAGGGGATGAACTTCGCGCTGGAGAACCAGACCCGGCCCACCTACAGCCACCTGTTCTTCCGCGACGGGGCGAACACCTCGGTGGTGGTGCACGAGCTCGCGCACCAGTGGTTCGGCGACTCGGTCTCGGTGGACACCTGGCGCAACATCTGGGTCAACGAGGGCTTCGCGTCCTACGCGGAGTGGCTCTGGTCGGAGGCCCAGGGCACCGGCACCGCGCAGGAACTGTTCGACCACTACTACGCCCAGTACCCGGCCGACGACCCGTTCTGGCAGGTCACGCCGGGTGACCCGGGCAAGGAAGCGGTGTTCGACGGCGCGGTCTACGACCGGGGCGCGATGACCCTGCAAGCCCTGCGCAACGTGGTGGGCGACGAGGTCCTGCTCGACATCGTTCGCACCTGGGTGGCGCAGAAGCAGTACGGCACCGCCACCGTCGAGGAGTTCATCCAGCTCGCGGAGCAGAAGTCCGGCAAGCAGCTGGACGAGCTGTTCAACGCCTGGCTGTTCACCCCCGGCAAGCCCCCGGTCGGCGAAGCCACCGGTGTGCCGCCCAGCGCGCTGCGCATCCAGTCGGCGCCGCCAGCAGCGGTAGCAGAACTGGACCGCACCCACGCCCTCCTGCACGACCACTGAGGTCATTCAGTGAGCACTCGCCCTGAGGGGCGGTGCGGATGGCGGAACCTCAGGGGCTTTCTCGCTGCGGGATCCCGTTTTCATGCATGAACCGGTACACGGCGAACGGGCTGTCCTCGCGAGAAAGCCCCTGAGAACCCGCGGCGGTGCCAGCTGCGGGGTGGTCATGCGCCTTCGGCGCATGCGGCGGTCTTGTGATCGGTGCCGGTCGCTCGTCGCGGTTGCTGTTCACCGCTGGAAGTGGCTTCGCCGCTTGCCTGGCGGTGGAGCTTCGCGGGCACCCTCGCACCACCGATGCGTCGGTGCTCGCCCGCTGACCTGCACCGGTGGTGGGCGCGCACTGGGCCGGTGGTTCGTGCTCGGCAGCACCCGTGTTCTTGCTCACCTGCGTGGTGGTTCGGCCTCGCCCGTGGTGGTGGGTTTGCTCGCCGGGGTTAGTGGAGGCCTTCCAGGGCTTCGCGTACTGGAAGGAGTTTCGCCTCCGCTTCGGCGACCTCGAGGTCTGGGTCGGAGTCGGGGACTATCCCGCATCCGGCGAACAGGCGCGCCGTGCCGCCGTTGCGGCCGGGGGTGGCGGCGTTCTCCACCTGGGCGCAGCGGAGGGCGACGCCGAGCTCGCCGTTGCCACTGGCGTCCAGCCAGCCGACCGGCCCCGCGTAGCGGCCCCGGTCCATCCCCTCCAGCTCGCTGATCAGCCGCACCGCGTCCGGGGTGGGCGTGCCGCCGACCGCCGCCGTCGGGTGCACCTCGGCGGCCATGCGCAGGAGCGTCGCCGCCCGGCCGTCCGCGTCGCTGAGCTTGCCCTCGACGTTGGTGGCCAGGTGCAGCACGTTGCGCAGCTGGAGCACCTCCGGCTCGTCGGGCGCGGTCAGGTCGCTGCAGAACGGGCGCAGCCGCACGGCCAGGGACTCCGCCGCGTAGGCGTGCTCGTGGCGGTTCTTCTCCGACGACAGCAGCTCCGCGGCGAGCTGCTCGGTGCTGTGGCCCTCGCGTGGCCAGACCGTGCCCGCCAGCACCCGGGAGCGGACCTCGTAGCCCGTCCGCTCCAGCAGCAGCTCCGGGGTGGCCCCGACCAGGCCGTCGACCGCGAACGTCCAGCACGACGGGTAGCGGGCGGCCAGGTTGTGCAGCAGGAACCGCACGTCCAGCGGCTCCGAGGTGGTGGCGAGCAGGTCGTGGGCGAGGACCACCTTGGCCAGGCCGTCGGGCTCCTGCATCCGGCGCACGGCCTCGGCCACCGCCTGCCGGTAGCCGGTGGTGGAGAGCTGCCCGTCGCCGTAGGACACGGTGCCGGGCGGGTGCACCGGTTCGGGGGTCACTGGCTCGGTCGACCCGTTGCCGATCGTGGTGATCCAGCGCACCCCGTCGCGCTCCCCGATGACGACCTCGGGGACCACCAGCACCGAGTCCCCGGGCTCGTCGGCGAAGGCCAGGCTGGCGAACGCGACCGGGCCGCAGCCGGGCAGGCCCACCGAGTCGAGCACCTCGGTCCGCTCGCACAGCTGCTGCCACCAGGCGTCGGCCTGGCTGAAGCGGTCCGGACCGGCCACGTCGAGGCGGGCGGCGCAGCCCCAGCCGACCAGCCCGGCGCCGTCGCGGACCCAGCTCAGCGCCGCCCCGTCGGGCAGCAGGTCCAGCAGCGGGCGGTCGTGCCGGGGGTCACTCGGTTCCAGCCGGCGGGTCCGCGCCACCAGCAGCCGGGATGTAGTCACCACTCTTGGAGGGTATGCGCCGGGCCCGGGGCGGCGGACGCCCCCGAAGCCGCGCGGGCCCGCCACGGCGAGGCGCTTACAATCGGTCACCGTGGCGAGCGACGCGGTGGTACCGAACGCGGCCGACTCGGTGACCGGTTCCAGCACGGAAGGTGACCAGCCGGTGGCGCGTCCCGCGCGGCGCAAGGGCTGGTCGCGTGCCGCGCGCGGGGTCCTGGTGCTGGGTGTGTTGATGACCGCGATGGGTGCGTCCATCATCATCGCCTGCTTCATCAACGACCGGACCATCGAGGAGTCCAGGGGGCAGGCGGTCGCGGAGGTGGTCGACACCTCGCTGACCCGGACCGTGGTGCGCTTCAACACCGACGAGGGCCGGGTCTACATCCCGCCGAACGGCGTGCTGTACCCGACCGACCTGCAGACCGGTCAGCTGGTGCGGGTGGAGTTCGACTCGCGCAACCCGGACCTGGTGCGGGTGGCCGGGCGCAACGCGGTGCTGTCGCTGCTGCCGGTGGGCAGCATGCTGGCCATTCTCTGGGCGGTCCTGCTGCCGCTCTACTACCTCTTCCGCCGCGCGGCGAACTGAGACCCCCGGGCCACTGCCACCAACCCCGCGCGATTTCAATGGGAATCAGTCCTCTGCTTTCCCTTGAATCGCGGGGGTCCTCGGCAGCTCGGGGCGACTTCTGCACGACCTCCGGCGTGTCGGGCGTCCGACGCGCCGAGGCGGCGCGGTTCCAATTGGAACCGCGCGGGTGCTGGGGAAACGGGCTTCCCTAACCCGGTCGGGTGGTGTGACACTGGACCTGCCCCGACGGACGCCAGCGTGGACGGTTGGTTCCCCTGCGTTGGGAGTCGGCCCCGGGCTGCGAGGTCGCCATGAGGAACGTCCGGGAAGAGCGAGCGGGCGCAGCGCAGGCGCAGCAGTGGGTGCTCGGTGCGCCATCGATGTCCACTGTGGATCGAACCGTGCCGGGAGGCGTGCCCGCCGCCGACCTCGCCCAGTACAGCGCGATGCTCGGCGACGACGCGCTGGTCCTGGCGCACCGGCTGAGCGAGTGGGGCGTCCGCGCGCTGGAGCTCGAGGAGTCCGCGGCGCTCGGCAAGATCGTGCTGGACCTCGTGGAGCAGGCTCGGATCCTGTTGCACCGCGCGGGTGAGCTCGAGGGCGCGGGGCGGGACGAGGACCGGCTGGCCTACTTCCGCCCGGCCGAGGACTTCCGCAACGTCCGGCTCGTCGAGATCGACTGCGGTCCCGGCCCGGGCGGCGACTTCCCCGCCACGGCCGCCCGGTTGCTGCTGTTCGCGGCGTGGCGGCACGCGGTGTTCGAGCGGCTGGCGAGCAGCCGGGACGCGGTGCTCGCCGCCCTGGCGGCGGGCTCGCTGAACCGGCTGGCCCGGCACCGCGACCACGCGGCCCAGTGGGTGATCCGGTTCGGTGACGCGAACGCGGAGTCGGCGCGCCGGATGGCGGCCGGGCTCCAGCGGGTGTGGCCGCTGACCGCGGAGCTGTTCGTCCCGCACCCGGTCGAGGCCAGGTTGGCCGACCTCGGCTGCGGGGTCGACCCGGCCCAGGTCCGCGACCAGGTGGCCGACGTGCTGGACGAGGTCTTCTCGGTGGCCCGGATCCAGCGCCCCGAACCGGCCGACTTCGGCGTGTTCACCCGCCCCGGCGGCCGCGACGGCGTGCACACCGGGGACTTCGAGTTCCTGGTCGCCGACCTCCAGTACCTGGCCAGGTCCGGCTGACCACTGCGAGTGGCGGTGGGGGGCTCGAAGCTCGCGGCTGACTGGGTGGTCTGGCGCCGCGCCGTGGTGGGACGGCTGTGCGCAGCCGTCGTGCGGCGGCTCCAGACCGGAACCGGTGCTCACCTCGCGCGCGGCGCCGCTACGTCGGGGATTCGCTACGCAGGCGGTGCGGTGCGGGAGATTGAGTACTTTTCCCCAAGACCTCCGGCTGGGATCGGAGCAGAGTGATCCGGAGAGGAGCTCGGGAACTCCGGTCCAGCGCACGGCGTCGCACCGGTGTCCGCGGGCGAGGACACCGGTGTGCACGGCTGCTCGCGGCCGAGTGGAAGGACGACCCGACGTGGACGGATTCTGGGTGCAGGTGCTGATCGCACTGGTCGCGGGGGGTTGCGGGGCCGGAGTGGTGCTGGTTGCCCGCCCCGGAGGACGGCGGTCCGCGGTGCCGCCGCCCGTGGTGCCGCGGCCCCAACCCGTCCCGGCGCAGCGGCACGACCCCTGGTTGCAGGACGTCCGCCGCTGCGAGCAGGCGGTGCACCGGGCTGCTCGCGCGGTCGACGCGGTGTCCTCGACGCGAGCCCGGCAGAACCTGCAGGCGGTGGTCCGCCGCATGGACGCCGAGATCCCGAACGTCCGCGCGCTCGCCGAACTGGGGCGGGGGTTGATGAGCAGCGGTGGGGACGCCGTGGTGCTGCGCCGGGTCCGGGGTCAGCTCGCGGATGCGGTCGTCCGCTTCGGCATGGTCACCGACCACGTCCTGGAGGCGGTGGTCGAGCTGGTCGCCGACCCCGACCTGAACCGGGTGCACCAGCAGGTGGTGGTCCTGCGGGAGCAGTTCCCGCTGCTGCGCCCGATGTCGGCGGTCTTCGGCCCGGTCCCGGGCTCGACCCCTGCCCGAACCTTGGCCCCAGCGGCCTGACCTGCGCGGGTCAGCTGCGGGCCACCGCCTGGTACCACCAGTCGTGCACGTCGGCGGCGACGCCGGGGGCGGCCACCAGGAGCCCGTCCAGCGGTAGCGGGTTCGGTTCGCCGCGGCGGTCCAGGACGGTGGCACCGGCCTCGGTGGCCAGCGCGAGCGCCCCGGCGACGTCCCACTCCTGGTAGGAGTCCAGCACCGCGGCCACCGCGTGGCCGAGCGCGACCTGGGTGATGGCCAGCGCGGGGGAGCCCAGCAGCCGGACGCCGACCTGCGCGCTGGCCGCGTTGGTGATGAACCGGTCCATGCCCCGCCACGGGCCGGTCCTGGTCAGCTCGGTGCACACGATCCCGCCGCGCGTCTCGCGCTGCTCGCCCAATCGCACCGGTGCTCCGTTCGCCCGCATGCCGCGGCCGCGGGCGGCGGCGTAGATCTGCGTGCGGTAGGGGTCGGCGACCACCCCGACGACCGGGCCGTGCTCGTCGAGCATGGCCAGGCTGTAGGTGCACCAGGGCAGTCCGGCGACGTAGTTGGCGGTGCCGTCGACCGGGTCGACCGACCAGCGGAACCGGGCCGTCCCGGCGCGGGCCGCCCAGTGCTCGGCGATGGTGGTCGGGGCCGCGTCGAACTCCTCGCCGAACACCGGGATGCCGGGGAACTCGTCGGCCAGCACCCGCCGGGTGTGCCGCTCCAGGGTCCGCCCGGTGTCGGTGACCCAGTCGAACGGCGACTCGGTCGGGGCGGGCTGCGCCCCCCGCCCCGCGGTTGCGATGATCACGTCGGCGGCGTCGTTGGCGAGCCGCCCGGCGACCTCGAACGCTCGCGAGACCAGCGCCGGGTCGCTCTGCGCGGGCGGGGTAGGCAGGACCGTCATGCCGTCCCAGGTTCCGTGCGCTGGGTGACCGGAGCGCAACGCTCAGGTGACACCTGGTGGAGGGGCAGATCACGATTGCGGGTGGCCGACCACCGCGAGGCCCCCGGAACGACTTCTTCGGCCGCCGTTGGCGGTGCCGTCACGTCGCGGTCGACTGCTCGCCGACCCGGGGCGCGACCGTGTGGTGCGTGCGCGTAGCGATCGTGACCGAGAGCTTCCTGCCGCAGATCAACGGGGTGACCAACTCGGTGCTGCGGGTGCTGGAGCACCTCCGGCGCCGCGGGGATTCGGCGCTGGTCATCGCGCCCGGCGCGGGCCCGCAGGAGTACGCGGGGTTCCCGGTGGTCCGGTTGCCCGCGGTGGACCTGCCGGTGGTGTCGTCGTTGCCGATCGGCTTCCCGACCCGCCGGTTGCTGCGCGGGTTGCAGGACTTCCGGCCGGATGTGGTGCACCTCGCGTCGCCGTTCGTCGTCGGGGCGCGGGGTTTGGCGGCGGCGCGGCGGCTGGGGGTGCCGACGGTCGCGGTGTACCAGACCGATGTCGCGGGTTTCGCCGCGTCCTACGGGCTGGGGTTGACCGCGCGGGCGGCGTGGCGGTGGATCCGGCGCCTGCACGGCGCGGCCGACCGCACCCTGGCGCCGTCGAACTGGGCCGTGGAAACGCTGCGGGAGCACGGGGTTCCGCGCGTGCACCGGTGGGGTCGGGGTGTGGACGCGGAGCGCTTCTCGCCGGGGCAACGGGATCCGGTCCTGCGGCGGGAACTGGTTGCGGGCGGTGAGCTGCTGGTCGGTTACGTCGGCCGGTTGGCCCCGGAGAAGCGCATCGAGCGGTTGGCGGCGCTGAGCCGGTTGCCGGATGTGCGGGTGGTCGTCGTGGGGGGTGGCCCGGACCGCGAGCGGTTGGTCGAAGCGGTGCCGAACGCGGTGTTCCTCGGCCAGCGGACCGGCGAGGAGCTGGCGCGCATCTACGCCAGCCTCGACGTCTTCGTGCACACCGGGCCGCACGAGACGTTCTGCCAAGCGGTGCAGGAGGCGATGGCCTCGGGTGTCCCGGTGGTTGCCCCGGACGCGGGCGGGCCGCGTGACCTGGTCGACCACGGCCGCACCGGCTACCTGCTCCCGGCCCACGACGCCGACCGCCACGCCGAGGCGCTGCGGGACGCGGTCGAGCAGCTGCGCGATGCCGACCGCCGCCGCCGGTTCGGCGCGGCTGCGCGCGAGGCGGTCGCGGGGCGGACGTGGCCCGCGCTGTGCGAGCAGTTGATCGGGCACTACGCCGCGGTCTCCGCCGGGGAGCAGCCGCTGGCCGCCTGAGGGCTCTGCTGGGGGCGCCACGTACGCTGCTGGTGTGTCTCGGGCAGGTTTGGACAAGGACCCTCGCGCGGTCGCCGCGATGTTCGACGCTGTTGCGCGCCGGTACGACCTGACCAACACCGTGCTGTCCTTCGGCCAGGACCGGCGGTGGCGGGAGGTCACCAGGCGGGCGCTGGCGCCCAAGCACGACGAGCGGGTGCTGGACCTGGCGGCGGGCAGCGGGGTGTCGACCGAGGAGTTCGCCCGGTCCGGTGCCTGGTGCGTGGCCGCGGACTTCTCGCTGGGCATGCTGTCGGTGGGCCGCCACCGCGGGGTCCCGATGGTCGCGGCGGACGCCCTGCGGCTGCCCTTCGCCGACGAGTCCTTCGACGCGGTGACGATCTCCTTCGGCCTGCGTAACCTGGCCGACACCGCGGCTGGCCTGCGGGAGATGCAGCGCGTGGTGCGCCCGGGCGGTCGGCTGGTGGTGTGCGAGTTCTCCACGCCGACCTGGCAGCCGTTCCGCGCGATCTACCTGAACTACCTGATGCGCGCGCTGCCGCCGATCGCCCGCGCGGTCTCCTCGAACCCGGACGCCTACGTCTACCTGGCGGAGTCGATCCGCGAGTGGCCGGACCAGCGCCAGCTGGCCGAGCTGATCGCCGAGTCCGGTTGGACCGACGTCGCCTGGCGGAACCTGACCAGCGGCGTCGTCGCCCTTCACCGCGCCGTCAAGCCCGCCTGAGGAGGCTCGCCGCCGGTGCCGGTCGAGCAGGTGGTGCTCGGCCGTTCAGCCCTCCGGCCCTGGCCTCGACCAGGCGCACCACGTGGTCCGAAGGGCGCCGCTCCGGTTCCTCCGGGAGTGCGGTGGTGCGGGTGTGGCGGATGAGGTTCCCGCCAGCCGGATGATGCCGCCCCGCGGCGCGGCTGGTTCCCACCACTGGAGCCCCGGAACGGCAGCTCGTACCCCGTCATGACCCGACCCAGTGGCCCCCACCTGGGGTGATGGTCACTCGGGTGGCCTAGCGCGCGGGGTCGATCGCGGCGTTTGTCCGTCCTAAACTCCCAGTTAGTGAACTCGTTCACAAGCGGGTTCCCGGTGCGGTCCGCCGGGAGGGGAGGGCCGCACCGCGCACTGCACTAGCTCAAGGAGTGTCATGACCAGCGCCACCAGCCGCCGCCGACCGGACGAGGACGCCGAGGTGATCGTCGTCGGGGCCGGACCGGCCGGATCGACGGCTGCGACGTACCTGGCCCGGGCTGGCCTGGACGTCCTGCTTCTGGAGAAGAGCGTCTTCCCGCGCGAGAAGGTCTGCGGTGACGGCATCACCCCGCGCGGCGTCAAGCAGCTCATCGACCTCGGCATCGACACCCGCGAGGAGGCGGGCTGGCTGCACAACCGCGGCCTGCGCGTGGTCGGCGGTGGCGTGGAGCTCGAACTGGACTGGCCGAGCCTGGCCAGCTTCCCGCCCTACGGGGTGGTGCGGCCCCGCAACGACTTCGACGACCTGCTCGCCCGCGGCGCGCAGCGGGCCGGGGCGCGGCTGCTGCAGCAGACCACGGTGACCGGCGCGGTCACCGACGAGCGGACCGGCCGGATCACCGGGGTGACCGCCAAGGCCGGTCCGGAGCGCACCCCGGTCACCTACCGGGCGCCGCTGGTGCTGGCCTGCGACGGCGTCTCCGCGCGGCTGGCGCTGTCGGTCGGCATCGAGAAGCGCGAGGACCGCCCGATGGGGGTGGCCGTGCGGCGCTACTACGACAGCCCGCGGACCAAGGACGACTTCCTGGAGTCCCACCTGGAGCTGTGGGACCGCTCGAACCCGGCCAACCCGACGCTGCTGCCGGGCTACGGCTGGATCTTCGGCATGGGCGACGGGACGGTGAACGTCGGGCTGGGCATCCTGTCCACCTCCAAGGCCTACGGCAGGACCGACTACCGGCAGCTGCTGCGCTCCTGGCTGGACGGCACCCCGGAGGAGTGGGGCTTCCGCGAGGAGAACGCGACCGGCCGGGTCGGCGGGGCCGCGCTGCCGATGGGCTTCAACCGGACCCCGCACTACCGGAACGGGTTGCTGCTGGTCGGGGACGCGGGCGGGATGGTCAACCCGTTCAACGGCGAGGGCATCGCCTACGCGATGGAGTCCGCCAAGCTGGCGGCCGAGTGCGCGGTGCACGCGCTGGCCCGCCCGACCACCCACTCCAGGGAGCAGGCGCTGCGGCGGTACCCCGCAGCGGTGCAGCAGGCGCTGGGCGGCTACTTCCGGCTGGGAAACATCTTCAGCAAGTTGATTGGCAATCCAGTTGTCATGCGGGCGGCCACGAAGCACGGTCTACCGAGGACCACGTTGATGCGTTTCGTGTTGAAGCTGCTGGCAAATCTCTACGACGCGAAGGACGGCGACGCGATGGACCGTGTGATCAACGCCACTACTCGTCTCACCCCTAGCGCCTGATGGCACGTGTCTGGTCAGATGTGCACGCAAGTGTGCGAGAGGTCATAAAGTTAGGTTCGCCTCACTACGGAGCCGACACAGTCGACCGCATAGAGTGTGGGCCACCGGCTGGGACGTGACGTGCGTCTCGGCGGGGGCCGTACGAGGTGCCCCGCGACAAGCGGGGGTGATCCGGAGGGCAGCGGAGTGCTCGATCCCTACATCCCGCTCGTACTGTTGTTCGCGCTGGCGTTCGCGTTCGCCCTGTTCTCGGTGACGATCGCCCCACTCGTCGGCCCTCGCCGGTACAACAAGGCGAAGCTCGACGCCTACGAGTGCGGCATCGAGCCCTCGCCGCAGCCGGTGATCGGCGGCGGCCGGATGCCGGTCGCCTACTACCTGACCGCGATGTTGTTCATCCTCTTCGACATCGAGATGGTCTTCCTCTACCCGTTCGCGATCTCCGCCGACGCCCTGGGCCTGTTCGGCGTCGTCGAGATCGTGCTCTTCATCGCCACCGTCGGCTTCGCCTACATCTACGTCTGGCGCCGCGGCGGACTGGACTGGAACTAGGGAACTTCGCGCGGCGACTGGGAAGGAGTGCCAGGTGGGACTTGAGCAGCAGTTGCCCAACGGAATCCTGTTGGCCAACGTCGAGAAGCTCGTCAACTGGACGCGGAAGACCTCGATGTGGCCCGCGACGTTCGGGCTGGCCTGCTGCGCCATCGAGATGATGACGGTCGGCGGGTCCCGCTACGACATCGCCCGCTTCGGCATGGAGCGGTTCTCCGCCACCCCCCGCCAGGCCGACCTGATGATCGTGGCCGGTCGGGTCACCAACAAGATGGCGCCGGTGCTGCGGCAGATCTACGACCAGATGCCGGAGCCGCGCTGGGTGCTGGCGATGGGCGTGTGCGCCTCCAGCGGCGGCATGTTCAACAACTACGCCGTGGTGCAGGGCGTGGACCACGTGGTGCCGGTGGACATGTACCTGCCGGGCTGCCCGCCGCGCCCGGAGATGCTGCTGGACGCGATCCTCAAGCTGCACGCCAAGATCATGGACGAGCCGATCAACGCCAAGCGGGCGCAGCTGCAGCTGGAGCGCGGCGACCGCACCCGGATGATCCCGTCCTCCGAGCGGTACGCGCCGAAGAACGCGTCGCAGCGGCGCCGCGCGCAGCGGCAGCAGGCCGCCCAGCGCCGGGAGATGGGCTCCGATCCGGATCTGGGGGCGTTGCAGCAGTCGCCGCAGCGGCCCCGCGAGCTCAAAGCGGGCAGGTGAGTTCGGTTGGCTGACAACGAATCCAAGCAGAACTGGGCGGTCGAACCGGCCCGGCCGCAGTCCGGCCCGGTGGCCGGGCGCGCGCGGCGGGGCATGTTCGGCGTGCGCGGCACCGGGGACACCTCGGGCTACGGCGGGCTGCGGTTGCCCGCCTACGTGCCGCCCGCCGCGGAGCGGCCCTACGGCGGCTGGTTCGACGAGGTGGCCGACGCGCTGCTGGCCGGGCTGAACGAGCGCGGCCTGCCCGCGGACACCGTGCAGCAGGTGACCGTGGACCGCGGCGAGATCACCTTCTACGTGCGCCGCGAGCACCTGCTGGAGGTCTGCCGGACGCTGCGCGACGACCCCGCGCTGCGGTTCGAGCTGTGCAGCTCGGTGTCGGGCGTGGACTACGGGCCGGAGGTGCCGCAGCGGCTGCACTCGGTCTACCACCTGACGTCGATGACCTACCGGCGGCGGATCCGCGTCGAGGTCGCGGTGGACGTCGAGGACCCGCACGTGCCGTCGGTGGTCGAGGTGTACCCGACCGCGGACTTCCAGGAGCGCGAGACCTGGGACATGTTCGGGATCGTCTACGACGGGCACCCGGCGCTGACCCGGATCCTGATGCCGGACGACTGGGACGGCCACCCGCAGCGCAAGGACTACCCGCTGGGCGGCATCCCGGTGGAGTACAAGGGCGCCGAGATCCCGCCACCCGACCAGCGCAGGGCGTACTCGTGATGGCGGCGACCAGGTTCCCCGCGACCCCGGTGGAGTCCAGGCGTGCGGCCTGCCCCGGAGTTGCGTTCCCGGAGGGCGGCGGCACCGCGGAGAGGTGTTGGAGATGACTACCGAATCACTGGCCGGGACCGGGCTCGGCGGTCCGGAGACCGCTGAGTCGCGGGAGACGACGGAGGGCCGGGTCTACACCGTCACCGGTGGCGACTGGGACCAGTTCATCGACGAGACCGCCGGTGAAGAGCGCGTCGTCATCAACCTCGGCCCGCAGCACCCGTCGACGCACGGCGTGCTCCGGCTGGTGCTGGAGCTGGAGGGCGAGACGGTCACCAAGGCCCGCTCGGTGATCGGCTACCTGCACACCGGCATCGAGAAGAACTGCGAGTACCGCACCTGGACCCAGGGCGTCACCTTCGTGACGCGGATGGACTACCTCGCTCCGCTCTACACCGAGGCCGCCTACTGCCTCGGCGTGGAGAAGCTGCTCGGCATCGAGGCGCCGCCGCGGGCCCAGACGTTCCGGGTGATGCTGATGGAGCTCAACCGGATCTCCTCGCACCTGGTGTTCCTGGCGACCGGCGCGATGGAGCTCGGCGCCACCACCGGCATGACCTTCGGGTTCCGCGAGCGCGAGGAGGTCCTGCACCTGCTGGAGTTCCTCACCGGCCTGCGGATGAACCACGCGTTCATCCGGCCGGGCGGCACCGCGCAGGACCTGCCGGAGGGCTGGCAGCAGAAGGTGCAGTCGTTCATCGAGGTGATGGACTCCCGGCTGCCGTCCTACGACAAGCTGTTCACCGGGCAGCCGATCTGGAAGCAGCGGCTGAAGGACGTCGGGTACCTGCCGCTGGACGGCGCGCTGCAGCTGGGCGTCACCGGCCCGCTGCTGCGCTCGGCCGGACTGGGCTGGGACCTGCGCAAGATCCAGCCCTACTGCGGTTACGAGGACTACGAGTTCGAGGTGCCGACCAGCACCGACGGCGACTGCTACGCCCGGTACCTGCTGCGGCTGGAGGAGATCCACCAGTCGCTGAAGATCATCCGGCAGTGCGTGGACAAGATGGAACCCGGCCCGCACATGGTCGACGACCCCAAGATCGCGTGGCCGTCGAAGCTGAGCATCGGGCCGGACGGCATGGGCAACTCGCTGGAGCACGTCCGCAAGATCATGGGTCAGTCGATGGAATCGCTGATCCACCACTTCAAGCTGGTGACCGAGGGCTTCGACGTGCCCCCGGGCCAGGTGTACGCGCCGGTGGAGTCGCCGCGCGGCGAGCTCGGCGTGCACCTGGTGTCCGACGGCGGCACCCGGCCGATGCGGGTGCACGTGCGGGAGCCCAGCTTCGTGAACCTGCAGGCGATGCCCGCGATGTGCGAAGGCGGACTGGTGGCCGACGTGATCGCGGCGGTCGCCTCCATCGACCCGGTGATGGGCGGGGTGGATCGATGACCGAGCAGTTCGAGTTCACCACCACGGAGGAAGCGGTGCACGCCACCGCGGACACGTCGGTGTTCGACGCGAAGACGCGCGACGAGGCGCGGCAGATCATCGCGCGGTACCCGGAGTCGCGGTCGGCGCTGCTGCCGATGCTGCACCTGGTGCAGTCGGTGCAGGGGCACGTCAGCGCGGCGGGGATCCAGTTCTGCGCCGAGCTGCTGGCGCTGTCCACCGCCGAGGTGAGCGCCGTCGCGACCTTCTACACCATGTACAAGCGCAAGCCCTGCGGCCAGCACCTGGTGAGCGTGTGCACCAACACGCTGTGCGCGGCGCTGGGCGGCGACACGATCTACCGCCAGCTCAGCGAGCACCTGGGCGTCGGGCACGACGAGACCGCGGGCACGCCCGGCGAGGAGGGCTCGATCACCCTCGAGCACGCCGAGTGCCTGGCGGCCTGCGACCTGGGCCCGGTGCTGCAGGTGAACTACGAGTACTTCGACAACCAGACGCCGGAGCAGGCGCTGGAACTGGTGAAGGCCCTGCAGCGCGGGGAGAAGCCCGCTCCGACGCGCGGTCCGGCGCTGTCCGACTTCCGCGGCGCGGAGCGCCAGCTGGCCGGGTTCTTCGACGACCTCGAGTCCACTGCGGCGGGCCCGTCGGCGGCGGTCGAGACGCTGCGCGGCGCGCAGCTGGCCCACGAGCGCGGCTGGACCGCGCCGAGCATGCCCGACGACGTGGAACTGCCGCCGGTGCCGGAGAAGAAGTGAGGGCATGGCCATGAGCGAACCGAACACCAGCCCGGTGACGCCGGTCCTGACCAAGCGGTGGCTGTCGCCGAACTCCTGGACGCTGCGCACCTACGAGCAGCTGGAGGGCTACACCGCGCTGCGCAAGGCGCTGGCGGGCACCCCCGACCAGCTCGTCGAGCTGGTCAAGTCGGCCGGGCTGCGCGGTCGCGGCGGGGCCGGGTTCCCCTCCGGGGTGAAGTGGAGCTTCATGCCCAAGGAGCCCACCAAGCCGCACTACCTGGTCATCAACGCCGACGAGGGCGAGCCGGGCACCTGCAAGGACATCCCGTTGATGATGGCCGACCCGCACTCGCTGATCGAGGGCTGCATCATCGCCAGCTACGCGATGCGCGCCAACAACTGCATGATCTACGTGCGCGGCGAGGCGCTGCACCCGATCCGGCGGCTGAACAACGCGGTGCGCGAGGCCTACCAGGCCGGGTACCTGGGCAAGGACATCCTGGGCTCCGGGTTCGACCTGGACATCGTGGTGCACGCGGGCGCCGGCGCCTACATCTGCGGCGAGGAGACCGCGCTGCTGGACTCGCTGGAGGGCAAGCGCGGGCAGCCGCGGCTCAAGCCCCCGTTCCCGGCCGCCGCGGGCCTCTACGCCTGCCCGACCACGGTGAACAACGTCGAGACCATCGCCACCGTGCCCTACATCGTCAACGGCGGCGCCGACTGGTTCCGCACGATGGGCAGCGAGAAGTCGCCCGGCCCGAAGATCTACTCGATCTCCGGGCACGTGGAGCGGCCGGGCCAGTACGAGGCGCCGCTGGGCACCACGCTGCGGCAGCTGCTGGAGCTCGCGGGCGGCATGAAGGACGGCATCCCGCTGAAGTTCTGGACCCCCGGTGGTTCGTCGACCCCGATGTTCACCGCCGAGCACCTGGACGTGCCGCTGGACTTCGAGGGCGCGGCCGAGGCCGGGTCGATGCTGGGCACCACCGCGGTGATGGTGTTCAACGAGACGGTGTCGGTGCCGTGGGCCGTGATGAAGTGGACCCAGTTCTACGAGCACGAGTCCTGCGGCAAGTGCACCCCCTGCCGCGAAGGCACCTACTGGCTGGCGCAGGTGCTGGAGCGGATGGTCGACGGGCGCGGCACCCAGGAGGACATCGACACCCTGCTGGACGTCTGCGACAACATCTTCGGCCGCTCGTTCTGCGCCCTCGGGGACGGCGCGGTGAGCCCGATCGTCAGCGGCATCAAGTACTTCCGCGAGGAGTTCCTCGCGCTGTGCGACAAGAACAAGACCGGCGAGCCGGAACTGGTAGGAGCGGCCCGATGACGGTGGCACCAGAATCAGAAGCCCGCCCGGTGCCGGAGGGCTACGTCCGCCTGACCATCGACGGGATCGAGGTCGATGCGCCCAAGGGCGAGCTGCTGATCCGCACCGCCGAGCGGATGGGCATCACCATCCCGCGCTTCTGCGACCACCCGCTGCTGGACCCCGCCGGGGCCTGCCGGCAGTGCCTGGTCGAGGTGGAGATGGGCGGGCGGCCGATGCCCAAGCCGCAGGCGTCGTGCACCATGACCGTCGCCGACGGCATGGTGGTCAAGACGCAGCGGACCTCGCCGGTGGCGGACAAGGCGCAGCAGGGCGTGATGGAGCTGCTGCTGATCAACCACCCGCTGGACTGCCCGATCTGCGACAAGGGCGGCGAGTGCCCGCTGCAGAACCAGGCGCTCAAGCACGGTCGGGCCGAGTCCCGCTTCCACGAGACCAAGCGGACCTTCGCCAAGCCGGTGCCGATCTCCTCGCAGGTGCTGCTGGACCGGGAGCGCTGCGTGCTGTGCCAGCGCTGCACCCGGTTCTCCAAGCAGGTCGCCGGAGACCCGTTCATCGAGCTGCTGGAGCGCGGGGCGCTGCAGCAGATCGGCATCGGCGAGCAGCAGCCGTTCCAGTCCTACTTCTCCGGCAACACCATCCAGATCTGCCCGGTCGGCGCGCTGACCAGCGCGGCCTACCGGTTCCGGTCCCGGCCGTTCGACCTGGTGTCCACGCCGGGCCAGTGCGAGCACTGCGCGTCGGGCTGCGAGATCCGGCACGACTGGCGGCGCGGCAAGGTGATGCGGCGGCTGGCCGGGGACGACCCGGAGGTCAACGAGGAGTGGATCTGCGACAAGGGCCGGTTCGCCTTCCGCTACGCCACCGCCGCTGACCGCATCACCCGACCACTGGTCCGGGAGGGCGGCGAGCTCCGCGAAGCGTCCTGGACCGAGGCGCTGCAGGCCGCGGCGAAGGGCCTTGCCGAGGCGCGCGACGCGCGCGGGGTCGGCGTGCTGCCCGGCGGTCGGCTGACCGTCGAGGACGCCTACGCCTACTCGAAGTTCGCGCGGATCGCCCTGCGCACCAACGACATCGACTTCCGCGCGCGGCCGCACTCCGAGGAGGAGCTGCGGTTCCTGGAGTCCACCGTGGTCGGGGTGACGCCGGGGACCGGGGTCACCTACCGGGACCTGGAGTCCGCGCCCGCGGTGCTGTGCGTGGCCTTCGAGCCGGAGGAGGAGTCGCCGATCGTCTTCCTGCGGCTGCGCAAGGCGGCCCGCCAGGGCGGGACCAAGGTGTTCCACCTCGGGCCGTGGTCCTCGCCGGGCGTGGAGAAGACGACGGTCATCGTGCACAACGGCGGCCCGGTCGGGACCGGTGAGCTGGTGCCGTGCGTCCCGGGTAGCGAGGCCGCCGCGCTGCGGTCGCTGCCGCCCCAGGTGGAGGAATCGCTTCAGCAGCCGGGTGCGGTGCTGGTCGTCGGCGAGCGCGCGGCGCAGGTCCCCGGGCTGTACTCGGAAGTCCTGCGCGCCGCGCAGCGCACCGGTGCCAGGGTCGCCTGGATCCCGCGCCGGGCGGGGGAGCGCGGCGCGGTCGAGGCGGGCGCGCTGCCGACGCTGCTGCCCGGCGGTCGGTCGGTCGCGGACGCCGCGGCCCGCGCCGAGATCGAGCAGACCTGGGGCGTGGGCTCCGGCGCGCTGCCCGCTGCCGTCGGCCGCGACCTCACCGGCATCCTCGCCGCCGCGGCGTCCGGGGAGCTGTCCGGCCTGGTCGTCGGCGGTGTCGACCCCAACGACCTGCCCGACCCGGCGCTGGCCGAGCGGGCCCTGCGCCAGGCGGGCTTCGTGGTCAGCCTGGAGCTGCGGCCCAGCGCGGTCACCGAGCACGCCGACGTGGTGCTGCCCATCGCGCCGAGCGCGGAGAAGGCGGGCAGCTACCTGAACTGGGAGGGCCGCCGCCGCGAGTTCCGCACCACCCTCGAGGGCACCGGGGCGCTGCCGGACTGCCGGGTCCTGGACACCCTCGCGGTGGAGATGGACGCCGACCTGTTCACCCAGACCCCGGCCGCGGCGGCCGCCGAGCTCAACCGGATCGGCCCGAACACCGGCGAGCGGCTGCCCGCGCCGGACGCCCCGGCGTCCACCGCGCCCGCGCCTGGCCCGGGCCAGGCGGTGCTGGCGACCTGGCGCCAGCTGCTGGACAACGGCTCGCTGCAAGCCGACGAGCCGAACCTGGCGGGCACCGCGCGCCGCACCGCCGCCGTGCTCTCGCCGCGCACCGCGCAGCGCATCGAGCTCGGCCCCGAGCAGCGCATCGAGGTCCGCACCGCCAAGGGCGCGATCGTGCTGCCGGTGGAGCTGGCCGACATGCCCGACGACGTCGTGTGGTTGCCCAGCGACTCCGGGCCCTCGCGGGTGCACCGCGCGCTCGGTGCCGGGCACGGCGCGCTCGTCGACATCGCCGCCACCACGCCGATGTCCCCCGCGGCCACCAACGGCCACGGCACCACCCACCTCGACGGGGGGAGAGCATGACCACAACCGCGGAACTGCTCGCCGACGACCCGCTCTGGCTGATCCTGCTGAAGGTCGTGGCGATCTTCGTCTTCCTGGTCGTCATGACGCTGCTGACGATCTGGGCGGAGCGCCGGGTGATCGGCCGGATGCAGAACCGGCCCGGCCCGAACCGGGCGGGCCCGTTCGGCATCCTGCAGTCGCTGGCGGACGGCCTGAAGCTGGCCTTCAAGGAGGACATCCGCCCGGTCCTGGCCGACAAGTGGATCTACTTCCTGGCCCCGGTGATCTCCGCGACGCCCGCGCTGGTGTCGTTCTCGGTGATCCCGATCGGCCCCGAGGTGACCATCTTCGGCGAGCGCACCGCGCTGCAGCTGGTGGACCTGCCGGTCGGCCTGCTGGTGGTGCTGGCCTGCGCATCGGTCGGCGTGTACGGCATCGTGCTGGCCGGGTGGGCGTCCGGGTCGCCGTACCCGCTGCTCGGGTCGCTGCGCTCGGCGGCGCAGGTGATCTCCTACGAGATCGCGATGGGCCTGTCCTTCGTCGCGGTGATCATGTACGCGGGCACGATGTCCACCTCGGGCATCGTCGAGGCCCAGGAGAGCGGCTGGTTCTTCCTGCTGCTGCCGTTCAGCTTCGCGGTCTACGTGGTCTCCATGGTCGGCGAGACCAACCGGGCCCCGTTCGACCTCCCGGAGGCCGAGTCGGAGCTGGTCGGCGGCTTCCACACCGAGTACTCCTCGCTGAAGTTCGCGCTGTTCTTCCTCGCCGAGTACATCAACATGGTCACCGTCTCGGCGCTGGCGACCACGCTGTTCCTCGGCGGCTGGCACGCGCCGTGGCCGCTGTCGCTGGTCGGCGACGGGATGTTCAACACCGGCTGGTGGCCGGTGCTGTGGTTCCTCGGCAAGACCCTGGCGTTCCTGTTCTTCTTCATCTGGCTGCGGGGCACGCTGCCCCGCCTGCGCTACGACCAGTTCATGAACCTGGGCTGGAAGGTCCTGGTCCCGTGCAGCCTGCTGTGGATCATGGCGGTGGTCGTGATCCGGGCGCTGCGCAACGACGAGGCGGTCAGCACGCAGCAGTTCCTCATCGGTGGTGCCGTGGTGATCGCGGTGCTGCTGGTGGCCACCTTCCTGATCCCGGACCGCCGTCCGGCCCAGGACACCGACGAAGTACCGCTGGCCGGCAGCGGCTACCCGATTCCGCCGATCGACCTGCAGGTCCCCGAGTCCCCGCCGCGCCCGGTGCGCGCGGGGGCCGCGGGCGAGGTCGAGCGCGCGGAGGGCGAGGAGGCGCCTCATGGGAATGTTTGATCCGATCAAGGGCTTCGGCGTCACCTTCTCGACGATGTTCAAGAAGGTCGCCACCGAGGAGTACCCCGAGGTCAAGAAGATCCCGGCGCCCCGGTTCCACGGCAGGCACCAGCTCAACCGGCACCCGGACGGGCTGGAGAAGTGCGTGGGCTGCGAGCTGTGCGCCTGGGCGTGCCCGGCCGACGCGATCTTCGTGGAGGGCGGGAACAACACCGAGGAGGCGCGCTACTCGCCCGGCGAGCGCTACGGCAAGGACTACCAGATCAACTACCTGCGCTGCATCGGCTGCGGGTTGTGCATCGAGGCGTGCCCGACGCGGGCGCTGACGATGACCAACGAGTACGAGACCGCCGACGACAACCGCCAGGACCTGATCTACACCAAGGAGGACATGCTGGCGCCGCTGCTGCCCGGCATGGAGCAGCCGCCGCACCCGATGCGGCTGGGCGAGGACGAGCAGGACTACTACGTGCGTGGTCCTGAGCTGGCCCGGCAGCGCGGGGTCCCGGCGGACGAGACGGTCGAGTCCGGGCACGAGGAGGCCAGGCGATGACCCTCGCAACCGCGCAGGTGCTGGCGCAGGGCGCCCCCGTCGGAGCCGGTGAGACCGCGGCCTTCTGGATCCTCGGGCCGCTGGCGCTGGTCGGCGCGCTGGGCATGGTGTTCGCGCGCAACGCGGTGCACTCGGCGCTGTGGCTGGTGCTGACGATGCTGTGCCTGGGCGTGCTCTACATGGCGCAGAGCGCGCAGTTCCTCGGGTTCACGCAGATCATCGTCTACACCGGCGCGATCATGATGCTGTTCCTGTTCGTGCTGATGATGGTCGGCCGCGACTCCTCCGACTCGGTGGTGGAGGTGCTGCGCGGGCAGCGGCTGTGGGCCGGGCTGGGCGGCATCGGCCTGGCCGCGCTGCTGGTGACCGGGCTGGCGCGGGCGTTCACCGACGTGCCGGTGGCCGCGCCGCTGAACCCGTGGGACCCGCAGGGCGGCGGGGCGGGCGGCCTCGGTCGGCTGATCTTCACCGACTACCTGTTCCCGTTCGAGCTGACCTCGGCGCTGCTGATCACCGCCGCCATCGGCGCGATGGTGCTGGCCTACGGCGGCAAGGGCCGCGGCCCGAAGCTCAGTCAGAAGGAGCGGGCCAACGCCCGCTTCCGCGGTGCGCGCCCCTCGCCGCTGCCCGGCCCGGGCGTGTACGCCACCACGAACTCGGTGGCGGTCCCGGCACTGCTGCCGGACGGTTCGGTGGCGCCGGAGTCGCTGTCCGAACTGCTGGAGAACCTGCCCGCCGACCGGCTCGGCGAGGAGCGCCGGGCGGTCTCGGGCGACACGGCCGCACCCGACCCGCACGCGCTGACCGGCGGGCACCACGAGGAGTCCCCCGAGGTGCCCGAGCAGCAGGCGGCGGAGCCGAGCAGCAACGGCAACGGGTCGAGCGGCGGGCACGAATCCGAGCACGTCGCTGGCGAGGAGGTCCGGCAGTGACTCCCACCTACTACCTGCTGCTGTCGGCGTTGCTGTTCACCATCGGCGCGGTCGGCGTCCTGGTGCGGCGCAACGCGATCGTGGTGTTCATGTGCGTCGAGCTGATGCTCAACGCGGTCAACCTGACGCTGGTGACCTTCGCCCGCATCGAGGGATCGGTGCACGGGCAGGTCATGGCCTTCTTCGTGATGGTGGTCGCGGCGGCCGAGGTGGTGGTCGGCCTGGCCATCATCATGTCGATCTTCCGGACGCGTCGCTCGGCCTCGGTCGATGACGCCAACCTGCTGAAGTACTGAGAGGGCGCGTGGTGACGGCAATGATGACTACCGGGGCCTTCCTCGCCAGCCCCGAAGTGACGGCGGCTGCCGGTGGCATCCAGCAGAACGCCTGGCTGCTGGTCGCGTTCCCGGCCCTGGGCGCGCTGGTCCTGCTCGTCGCCGGACGCCGGGCCAACGGCTGGGGGCACGTCCTCGGCTGCGCCACGGTGATCGCGTCCTTCGTGTACGGGGTGCTGCTGTTCAGCTCCGTCGCCGGGGCACCGCAGGGCGAGCAGCTGCGGGAGCTGCACCTGTTCTCCTGGATCCCGGTCAACGCGCTGCAGGTCGACTTCGGGCTCCGGCTGGACCCGCTGTCCATGGTGTTCCTGCTGCTGATCACCGGTGTCGGATCGCTGATCCACATCTACTCGGTCGGCTACATGGCGCACGACCAGGAGGGCCGCACCGGCCGGGACAACACCGAGCGGCGCCGGTTCTTCGCCTACCTGAACCTGTTCGTGGCCGCGATGCTGGTGCTGGTGCTGGGCAACAGCTTCGTGACGCTGTACCTGGGCTGGGAGGGCGTCGGCCTCGCCTCCTACCTGCTGATCGGCTTCTGGCAGGGCCGCCCGTCGGCGGCCGCGGCGGCGACCAAGGCGTTCGTGATGAACCGGGTCGGCGACGTCGGCCTGGCGCTGGCCATCTTCCTGCTGTTCGCGAACCTGGGCACCACGCAGTACACCGAGGTGTTCGCCCGTGCCGGGGAGCTGTCGCCGGGCGTGCTGCTGGCCATCACGCTGCTGCTGTTGTTGGGTGCCTGCGGCAAGTCCGGCCAGGTGCCGCTGCAGGCGTGGTTGCCGGACGCGATGGAGGGCCCGACACCGGTCTCCGCGCTCATCCACGCCGCGACCATGGTCACCGCGGGCGTGTACCTGATCGCCCGCGCCAACCCGCTGTTCTCGCTCTCGCCGGGCGGGCAGCTGGCGGTGACCATCGTCGGTGCGGTCACGCTGCTGGTCGGGTGCGTCATCGGCTGCGCCTACGACGACATCAAGAAGGTCCTGGCGTACTCCACGGTCAGCCAGATCGGCTACATGATGCTGGCCGTCGGGCTCGGCCCGGCCGGGTACGCGCTGGGCATCATGCACCTGCTCACCCACGGCTTCTTCAAGGCGGGGCTGTTCCTCGGCGCCGGTTCGGTGATGCACGGCATGAACGACGAGGTCGACATGCGCAAGTTCGGCGGCCTGCACCGCTACATGCCGATCACCTTCGCCACCTTCGGGCTCGGCTACCTGGCGCTGATCGGGTTCCCGTTCCTGTCCGGCTTCTACTCCAAGGACGCCATCATCGAGGCGGCGTTCGGCCAGGAGGGCTGGCGCGGCTGGGTGTTCGGCGGCGCGGCGCTGCTGGGCGCGGGCATCACCGCGTTCTACATGACCCGCCTGGTGCTGATGACGTTCTTCGGCGAGAAGCGCTGGAAGGGGTTGAAGGCCAGCAACGGCAAGGACTTCCACCCGCACGAGTCGCCTGCCGTGATGACCGCGCCGATGATCGTGCTGGCCATCGGCTCGGTGGCGGCGGGCATGTTCTTCGCCGGTGGCGACCGGCTGGTCGGCTTCCTGTCGCCGTCGCTGGGCGAGCTGCAGGAGTCCGGCCACAGCGCCATCCCGCACGCGGCGATCCCGGTGCTGACCGTGGTGATCTCCGCGCTCGGCGCGCTGGTCGCCTGGCTGGTGGTCGGGCGCAAGCCGGTGCCGGTGGAGCGCCCGGTGCGGGTGTCGCCGGTCGTGCGCGCGGCCCGCGCCGACCTGGGTGGCAACGCGCTGAACAACGCCATCGCGGTCAAGCCCGCGTTCGGCCTGGCGCGCGGACTGGTCACTGTGGACAACAAGGGGGTGGACGGCGCGGTCAACGGCCTGGCCGGGGTCCTGGGTTTCACCTCCGGGCGGTTGCGCCGCTGGCAGACCGGGTTCGTCCGGTCCTACGCCCTGTCCATGCTCTTCGGCGGCGTCGTGGTGATCGCCGCCCTGATGGCCGTGGGGATCCCGACATGACGACCTCATCGCGCACCGGACCGTGCGTCCACTATGGAAATGCCTGTTCGGGTGAACTCCGGGAGGAGATCCGATGACACCCCCTGCGTCAACCTCAGTCGTCCCGAACCGCACCTCAGGGGAACGTGACGCAAACCAGCCACAAGAAACCGCGAAACGGGAGATCGGGCTGGGCGCGACCACCACTGCAAATCGCGGAGAGGCGGAACAGTGACCCTGCTCGTCGCACTGATCCTGCTGCCGATCGTCGGGTCGGTGGTGGTGGCGCTGCTGCGCGGCCACGCGCCGGTGGCGAAGTGGACCGCGCTCGGGTTCTCCCTGGCGGAGGTCGCGCTCGCGGCCGCCGCGTGGGCCGCCTACGACCCGGCCGGACCGCGGCTGCAGCTCACCAGCTCGGTGCCGTGGATCTCGGCGTTCGACATCAACCTCTCGCTCGGCGTGGACGGCATCGCGCTGGTGATGATCGCGGTGATCGCGCTGCTCACCCCGCTGGTGCTCGGCTACAGCTGGGGCGAGCGGCTGCCGGAGGGCCGCACGCACGGCGGGTTCTTCTCGCTGCTGCTGCTGGAGCAGGCGCTGACGGTGGCGGTGTTCGCCGCGACCGACCTGTTCCTGTTCTACGTGCTGTTCGAGATCATGCTGGTGCCGATGTACTTCCTCATCGGCGGCTACGGCGGCGAGAAGCGCACCTACGCCGCGGTGAAGTTCTTCCTGTACTCCTTCCTCGGCGGCCTGATCATGCTGGCCTCGGCGATCGGCGCCTACGTCTACGCCGCCGACGTCACCGGTCGCGGCACCTTCGACTGGGCGCAGCTGGTCCCGGTGCTGCGTGACGCGCCGACCAGCGTGCAGGTGTGGCTGTTCCTCGGCTTCTTCGCCGCGTTCGCCATCAAGGCCCCGCTTATCCCGTTCCACACCTGGCTGCCGGACGCCGCGCAGCAGGCGCCGATCGGGGTCGCGGTCATCGTGGTCGGCGTGCTCGACAAGGTCGGCACCTTCGGCTTCCTGCGCTACAGCCTGCCGCTGACGCCGGACGCCTCGCAGCTGCTGGCCCCGCTGGTGCTGGTGCTCGCGGTGGTCGGCGTGCTCTACGGCTCGTTCCAGGCGTTCGGCCAGACCGACTTCAAGCGGTTCATCGCCTACGTCTCGATCGCGCACTTCGGGTTCATCGCGTTGGGCATCTTCGCGTTCACCTCGCAGTCGCACGTCGGCGCGGTGTCGTACATGGTCAACCACAGCATCGCCACCGGCATGCTGATCCTGGTGGTCGGCATGGTGATCACCCGCGGCGGCTCCACCCGCATCGCCGACTACGGCGGCATGGCGAAGGTGACCCCGCTGCTGGCGGGCACCCTGCTGATCGCCGGGCTGAGCACCCTGTCGCTGCCCGGCACGAACTCGTTCATCAGCGAATTCCTGGTGCTCATCGGTTCTTTCGAGACGCAGCCGGTGTACACCGTGCTGGCCACCGTCGGCATGGTGCTGGCCGCGGTCTACGTGCTGTGGCTCTACCAGCGCACCATGCAGGGCCCGGTGCGCGGCGACGCGCTGCTGGGCACCGCGGGCGGGCCGGGCGCGGTGGCCGACCCGGCCAAGCCGGGGGCGCACCGGCTGCGGGTCGCCGACCTCGGCGCCCGCGAGATCGCCGTGCTGACCCCGCTGATCGTGCTGGTACTCGCGTTGGGCTTCTACCCGAAGCCGGTGCTGGACGTGATCAACCCGTCGGTCGCGGCAACCATGAGCGAGGTCGGCGTCACCGACCCCGTGACCTCGCAGGGAGGTAACTGACAGTGGGTGTCTTGACGAGGGATCTGAGTGCGCTGGCGCAAGTGCGACCCGTCGAGGTCCCGCCGATCGACTATGCGGCGATCGCCCCGGTCCTGGTCATCCTCGGCGCGGCCTGCCTGGCCGTCCTGGTCGAGGCGTTCCTGCCGCGGCACCAGCGCTGGTCGGTGCAGGTCGGGCTGAGCCTGCTGGCGATCGTGGTCGCCGGGGTGGCGCTGGCGCTGCACGCCCGCTCGGGCGGCACCGGAGTGACCACGCTGTCGGACACCCTGGCGATCGACCAGCCGACCCTGTTCCTGTGGGGCACCCTGCTCGCGCTCGGCCTGGCGGCGATGCTGCTGATCGCGGACCGCTCGGTGGAACCGGGTGGCGCGTTCGTCGCGGAGTCCCGGGCCGCCGAGGGCCCGGGCACCATGAGCCGGGCCGCCGCCGCTGTGTCCGGCATGCGCACCGAGGTCTTCCCGCTCGCCCTGTTCTCCCTCGGCGGGATGATGGTGTTCATCGCGGCGAACGACCTGCTCACCATGTTCATCGCGCTGGAGGTGCTGAGCCTCCCGCTGTACCTGATGTGCGGCCTGGCCAAGCGGCGCCGCCTGCTCTCGCAGGAAGCGGCGGTGAAGTACTTCCTGCTCGGTGCCTTCGCCTCGGCGTTCTTCCTGTACGGCCTGGCGCTGCTCTACGGCTACGCGGGTTCGGTGAAGCTGCAGGCCATCGCCGACGCCACCGCCGGTTCGGACCGTTCCGACACGCTGCTGTTCGCCGGGCTCGGCCTGCTGCTGGTGGGGCTGCTGTTCAAGGCCTCGGTCGGCCCGTTCCACACCTGGACCCCCGACGTGTACCAGGGCGCGCCGACCGCCGTGACCGGTTTCATGGCCGCCTGCACCAAGGTCGCCGCCTTCGGCGGGATCCTGCGGGTGCTGCAGGTCGCGTTCCAGGCGTCGAGCTGGGAGTGGAAGGGCGTGCTGTGGGCCATCGCGATCGCCTCGATGGTCATCGGCGTGGTGCTCGGCCTCACCCAGAGCGACATCAAGCGGATGATCGCCTACTCCTCGGTGGCGCACGCCGGGTTCATGCTGATCGGTTCGATCGCCCTCACCGATCGCGGCCTGTCCGGCACGCTGTTCTACCTGCTGGCCTACGGGTTCACCACGATCGCCGTGTTCGGTGTGATCAGCCTCGTCCGCCGGGCCGATGGTGAGGCAACTCACCTGTCCGACTGGGCCGGGCTGGCCAAGCGCTCCCCGCTGGTCGCCGCGGTGTTCGCCTTCCTGCTGTTCGCTCTCGCCGGCATCCCGATGACGAGCGGTTTCATCGGGAAGTTCGTCGTCTTCGAGGCCGCGCTGGCCGACGGGATGGCGCCGCTGGTGGTGGTGGCCCTGCTGGCCAGTGCGGTTGCCGCCTTCTTCTACCTTCGTGTCATCGTGCTGATGTACTTCAGCGAACCGGCCGCGGACGGGCCCACCGTCAGCGTGCCGGGTGCGTTCACGACAGCCGCGATCACGCTCGGTGTGGTCGTCACGCTGTTGCTGGGCGTGCTGCCGACCTTGGCGCTGGACTGGGCGAACGTCGGCGGCTTCGTGTCGTAGAGTGCACGCCGGTAGGGCGATCGTTGGGGGAGCGAAGGCGACGGTGACGTGAGCAGGCCAGCGGGAGACCCGATCAGCGAGCTGATCAAGGGCAGTGGGATCGGGATCGACATCGCCGACGCGGCGTTGGCCGACTCGGTGCAGCAGGGCATCGGTCGGGTGGAGCAGTTGCTGCACGACTCGGTGCAGAGCGACTTCGAGTTCGCCACCCGCACCTCGCTGCACCTGGTCGAGGCGGGGGGCAAGCGGTTCCGCCCGCTGTTCACCCTGCTGGCCGCGCAGTTCGGGGACCCGCAGGCCGACGAGGTGATCACCTCCGCCGCGGTGGTGGAGATGATCCACCTGGCCACGCTGTACCACGACGACGTGATGGACGAGGCGACCATGCGGCGCGGCGCGACCAGCGCCAACGCCCGCTGGGACAACTCGATCGCCATCCTGACCGGGGACTTCCTGTTCGCCCAGGCCTCGGCGCTGATCGCCGACCTGGGCGCGGAGGCGGTCCGCGCCATGGCGCGCACCTTCGAGCTGCTGGTCACCGGGCAGATGCGGGAGACCGTCGGGGTCGGTCCCGACGACGACGCCGTCGAGTTCTACCTGCGGGTGATCTTCGAGAAGACCGGTTCGCTGATCGCCACCGCGGGCCGGTTCGGCGCCTGGTTCTCCGGCGCGGACGCGGCGACCGTCGAGTCGCTGGAGCGGATCGGCCGGTTGGTCGGCATCGGGTTCCAGATCTCCGACGACATCATCGACATCGCCTCGCCCGCTGACGAGTCCGGCAAGACGCCGGGCACCGACCTCCGCGAGGGCGTGCGCACCCTGCCCATGCTGTACGCGCTGGCGGACCCGGACACCGACCCGCGGCTGCGCGACCTGCTGTCCCGCCCGCTCACCGAGGACGCCGAGGTGCGCGAGGCGCTGGAGCTGCTGCGCGCGTCGAACGGCCTGGAGCGCACCCGGGCGACCTTGGACGAGTACGCCAACGACGCCCGCAAGGAGCTGGCCTCGCTGCCGGGCACCCCGGCCCGCGAAGCCCTGTCGGGGCTGGTCGACTACGTGGTGGCCCGGACTCGCTGAGTGGTGTTCGAGGTGATCACGAGCAGGTCACACCGCCTCGGTGCGGCGGTGCTGCGTGGTAGGCATTCCGGGACCGACCGGCGGCGCCGCCGGAGCCCGTGAGGAAGGACATCTCTCGTGATCACCTGGCTGTTCACCCAGGTGTGGCTGTGGAGCCTCGCAGCGTTCGCGCTCGGCGCCCTGATCACCTGGTTGCTGTTCGTCCGCCCGCTGCAGCGGCGCCTGGCCGAGTTCGCCGCCGAGTACCCGGACTACGAGTACGACGAGGCGGACTACCAGGATCCGGACACCGCGCGGGAACCGATGGACCTGCTGGACCAGGCTCGTCCCCGCGTCCCGGACGAGCCGCCGATCGGCGACTGGGACCGCCCGCCGCGCGCGTGGGCGGACCCGCGCCTGCGCCCGGCGGAGGACGACGACACCGAGAACTCCTGGTTCCGCAAGTGGGACGAGGAGGCGCAGCACGCGCCGGACGACCCGCCCGACGTGGCGGTGACGGCGGTGCAGCCGCGCGTCCCGGCGGCTGCGGAGCCGCTCCCCCCGCGGAACGGCTCGGACACGATCGCCTGGGGCACGGCGGACACCATCGTCCCGGAGGCGGACGCCGCTCGTGACGAGAAGCCGGACCGCGACCGCAAGCCGGTCGAGGAGGCGGACACGGCGGTGACCCCGGTCGCTGGCGTGGCCGAGGTCGCGGAGAACGCGGGGACGCCGGTCGCTGACGCGGCGGATGCGCCGGTCGCTGGGGGAGCCGACAGCACCGTGGCGCCGGTCGCGGAGCACTCGGGGACGCCGGTCGGTCAGGAGGCCGACACCGCGGTGACGCCGGTCCAGCGCGAGGCGGCGCCCGAGGTGCAGGAGAACCCCTCGGCGGCGACCAGCTTCTCCGGCCAGCTGGCGGACGCGGAACGCCTGTCCGGGCAGCTCCGGTCGCTGTTCGAGTCGGAGCCGAAGGGCGACACCCCGTACGTGCCGCCGGTCGGCGCGGAAGCGACGCAGGTCATGCCCGCCGTCGTCGACGACGAGGACGTGCCGCCGCTGCCGCGCCGCACCCCGGGCGCCGGCCCGCACCCCGGTCGCGACAGCGGCTGGTCCGGCCCGATGGTCAAGGGGCATTCGGCGTCCCGGCAGTACCACACCCCGGAATCGCCGCAGTACGAGGAGATCGTCGCCGACGTCTGGTTCCGCTCCGCGGCCGACGCAGAGATCGCCGGGTTCGAGCCCTGGAACGGCCAGCGGGCCCGCGACTGACCGCTCACTCCGGCTGGGGCTGGCGCTCCAGGAGCCGGGACAGGACGACGGTGGAGACGGTCCGGCTCACGAACTCGACCGAGCGGAGGCGCTCCATCGCCTCCTCCAGGTGGTGGATGTTCGCCGCGCGCAGGTGCACGATCGCGTCCGCCTGGCCCGAGACGGTGTAGGCCGCGACCACCTCCGGCAGCGGTTCCAGGCCGGTGCGGATGCGGTGCGCCGGGACGTTCCCGGAGCAGTGCACCTCCACGAACGCCTCGGTGCCCCAGCCCAGCGCCTCCGGGTCCACCACCGCGGTGAAGCCCTGCAGCACGCCGAGGTCGAGCAGCTTGTCCACCCGCCGCTTCACCGCCGGGGCGGACAGCCCCACCTCCGAGCCGATCTCCGCGTAGCTGGCCCGGGCGTCGGCGACCAGGTGCGAAATGATTCGTTGATCCAAGGCGTCCATACGCAACATTCTGCCGCAGAAATCAAATGGAGCGGCGTTGATGCCTGTTCCCGCCACCGCTTACATTTCGATTCATGACGGTCATCGCCGATCAGGCTGCCCAGACGATCCAGACCCCGCGAGCCACCCCGCGGCACTACCTGATGTGCCCGCCGAAGTACTTCACCGTCGAGTACTCGATCAACCCGTGGATGGACCCGGGCGCCCCGGTGGACACCGACCGGGCGATGGCCCAGTGGGACGAGCTCAAGCGCACCTACGAGCGCCTCGGCCACACCGTCGAGGTCATCGAGCCGCAGCCGGGCCTGCCGGACATGGTCTTCGCGGCCAACTCGGCGACCGTGATCGACGGCCGGGTGCTCGGCGCCCGGTTCCGCGCGCCGCAGCGGGCGGCGGAGGCCGAGCACTTCCGGCGCTGGTTCACCACCCGCGGCTACCGCGACCTGGTCATGCCGTCCCGGATCAACGAGGCGGAGGGCGACTTCGCCTGGACCGGGCAGGTGCTGCTGGCGGGCTCCGGCTTCCGCACCGACCCGGAGGCGCACGCCGAGGCGCAGGAGGTGCTGGGCGTTCCGGTGGTCTCGCTGCGCCTGGTCGACCCGCGCTACTACCACCTGGACACCGCGCTGTTCGTCCTGCAGCGCGGTGCGGACGCGCGGATCGCCTACTACCCGGAGGCGTTCTCGGCCGGGTCCCGCCGGGTGCTGCAGCGGATGTTCCCGGACGCGGTGATCGCCTCCGCCGCCGACGCGGCCTGCCTGGGCCTGAACGGGGTCTCCGACGGCAGGCACGTGGTGCTGCCGAGCGAGGCGACGGGCCTGGCCGCGCAGCTGGCCGACCGCGGGTACGAGCCGGTCCTGCTGGACATCTCGGAGCTCCGGAAGTCGGGCGGCGGCCCGAAGTGCTGCACGCTCGAACTGCACTCCTGACCGAGGGGGCGGACGCGGAGGGCGCCGCGCACCAACGGCGCCCTCCGCCTGGAGCTGCAACCACATCGAGTCCTCCACAACCCCCGGCCTGTCGGGCCCCGACACGCCGGGGGGCCGCGATTCCAGTGGAAACCACGGGAATCGCGGAGGGATCACTGCTCCAGGACGGCCTGGATGCCGATCTCGATGTCGATGGTGGGTCCGACCACCGCGATGCCCTTGGCCAGGGTCGCCTTCCAGTCCACCGAGAAGTCCTCGCGGCGCAGCGTCGCGGTGGAGCGGCAGGCGACCCGCAGGTCGCCGTCGAAGCCCGGCCCCTGCCACTTGCGCTGGCCCAGGTAGGTGGTGGCCAGCTCGACCGGGCGGGTGGTGCCGCGCAGCGTCAGGTGCCCGCTGACCGACCAGCGGTCCGCCCGCAGGTGGGTGAACCGGTCGCTGGTGAACCGGATGTGCGGGTGGTTGGCCACGTCGAAGAAGTCCGCCGAGCGCAGGTGGTCGTCGCGCATCTTGACGCCGGTGTCGATGCTCGCCGCGTTGATCGCCACCTCGATCCGCGAGTCCTCGAACCGCTCGGCCACCTGCACGACGCCGTCGAACTCCTTGAACATGCCGTGGATCTTGGACATGCCGATGTGCGGGGCGACGAACCGGATCTCGGTGTGGTACGGGTCGAACCGGTACCGGCCGGGCAGCGGCGGCTCCAGCGTCTCGTCCGGTGCCAGCTGGATGGTGCCGAGCTGCACGTGCCGGTTGACCCCCACCTCCACCTGGGTGCTGTGGCGGCGGTAGCCACCCGCGCTGATCAGCAGCCGGTGCGTGCCGGGCGCGATCGAGGTGGCGAAGCTGCCGTAGCTGTCGGTGGTGCCGTGCGCGGTCTGCTGGTTGAGCCGTCCCGTCAGCGTGACGGCCGCTCCCGGCAGCAGCTGCCCCCGCTCGTCCTGCACCTGGCAGGTGATGACGCCGCTGTCCAGCGGCGTCGGGAGGAGGTTGGCGACACCGGGGCGCGGCGAACCGCTCCTGCCCGCGGTGCGCCGTCGCCGCAGCTTGGCGAAGATCATCTGGGTCCTTCCTGCCCGACCGCCGGGTACGGTGGACAAAGTTTCAAATTCAACTACCGGCGGGTCATGCTAGATCGCGGCGCCGGAGCACCTCGCGTTGCCTTCGGCACATCCGCCCAGCGGAACTACGACTCGCGCCGGCTCGTTCTCTGGGTGACCTTCGAGAAGAGCGGGGAGGAGATCGTCCGCAGCGGCCATCCGGTTGGGTGTCGGCCCCCGTTGGGCCCTTGGTGGAGGCAGTCACGGTGCACAGTCACTTCAACGGTGTGAAGACGGCGTTGCTGCTCGGCGGCATGAGCGCGCTGGTGCTCCTGGTCGGGTCGCTGTTCGGGCGATCCGGCCTGGTCATCGCGCTGTTCGTGGCGCTGGGCATGAACGGGTACGCCTACTTCAACTCGGCGAAGTTGGCGCTGCGCGCGATGCACGCCCGGCCGGTGTCGGAGGCCGAGCAGCCCGCGATGTACCGGATCGTCCGGGAACTGGCGACCTCGGCCAAGCAGCCGATGCCCGCGCTCCACGTCAGCCCGACCCGCGCCCCGAACGCCTTCGCCACCGGCCGCAACCCGCGCAACGCCGCGGTGTGCTGCACGACCGGGATCCTTGAGCTGCTCAACGAGCGCGAGCTGCGCGCGGTGCTCGGGCACGAGCTCTCGCACGTGTACAACCGGGACATCCTGATCTCCAGCGTGGCCGGGGCGCTGGCCAGCGTGGTGACCTTCCTGGCCAACTTCGGGTTGTTCTTCGGCATGTCCGGTGGGCACGGCGAGGACCGCCCGAACCCGTTCGCGATGCTGCTCGTCGCGCTGCTCGGGCCGATCGCGGCGGCGGTGGTGCAGATGGCCGTCAGCCGCTCCCGCGAGTACCAGGCCGACGAGTCCGGGGCCCACCTCACCGGCGATCCGCTCGCGCTGGCCTCCGCGCTGCGGAAGCTGGAGCGCGGCACCCAGCAGGCACCGCTGGCGCCGGAACCGCAGCTGGTGTCGCAGTCGCACCTGATGATCGCCAACCCGTTCCGCCCCGGCGAGCGGCTGACCAAGCTGTTCTCCACCCACCCCCCGATGGCGGACCGCATCCGCCGCCTGGAGGGCATGGCGGGCCGCCAGCTGCCCCCCGCCTGGTGAGGCGGGGTCAGGCGCCGACGCGGCGGGCGATGTCCATCACGTACTGGCCGTAGCCGGACTTCGCCAGGCGGGCCCCGAGCTCGTAGCAGTCGTCCGCGGAGATATAGCCCATGCGCAGCGCGATCTCCTCCAGGCAGGCGATCCGCACGCCCTGGCGGTGCTCCAGGACCTGCACGAACTGCCCGGCCTCGACCAGGGAGTCGTGCGTGCCGGTGTCCAGCCAGGCGAACCCGCGGCCCAGCGAGGTCAGCCGGGCCCGGCCTTCGCGCAGGTAGGCGAGGTTGACGTCGGTGATCTCCAGCTCGCCGCGCACCGACGGGCTGAGCCCCTTGGCGATGTCCACCACGTCGTTGTCGTAGAAGTACAGGCCGGTGATGGCCATGTTGGACTTCGGCTCGGTCGGCTTCTCCACGATGGACACCAGGCGGCCCTCGTCGTCCACCTCGCCGACGCCGTAGCGCTCCGGGTCGCGGACCGGGTAGCCGAACAGCGTGCAGCCGTCGAGGTCCCGCACGCACTGCTGGAGGATCCCGGAGAAGCCCTGCCCGTAGAAGATGTTGTCGCCGAGCACCAGTGCCACCGGGTCGTCCCCGACGAAGTCGGCGCCGATCACGAACGCCTCGGCGAGCCCGTTGGGCTCGGGCTGCTCGGCGTAGGAGATCTCGATGCCGAACTGCGACCCGTCGCCGAGCAACCGCTGGAACAGCGGCAGGTCGGCGGGCGTGGTGATGAGCAGCACCTCCCGGATCCCGGCCAGCATCAGCACGGAGATCGGGTAGTACACCATCGGCTTGTCGTACACCGGCAGCAGCTGCTTCGACACGACCTGGGTCAACGGGTGCAACCGGGTCCCACTACCCCCAGCCAGCACGATCCCCTTCACCTGCGCACCTCCACGTAGAACCCCCCAACGAACCGCAGCACCACCCCAGCACACCAACCACCACCAACCAAAGCGACCACCACCAGTCCAGCACCCCGGAGGAAACCCCGACCCCAGGCACTGAGACCAGTCGCACCCGGCGGTTGGCTGCTGACCGGCGTTGCCACCACCGTGCCAGCGGCAGCGAGGCGATTTCGGCAACCAGCCAAGGCGTTGAGACCAGTCGCACATGGCGGTGCACCGGTGACCGGCGTTGCCGCCACTGTGCGAGCGGCAGCGAGGCAAGCCCGGCGATCAGCCATCGTCAGGCAAGCGGCGAAGCCGCTTCCAGCGGTGAACAGCAACCGCGACGGGCGTCCGGCACTGATCGCAAGGTCGTCGCATGCGCCGCAGGCGCATAGCCCACCCTCGCAACTGGCACCGCCGCGGGCCCTCAGCGTTCGCCTGGCGAGGACGGCCCAACTGCCGTGTAGTGGCATACATCAAGTTGGGCACCCGCAGTCCAGGCGGACGCTGAGGTTCCGCTACCCGCACCGCCACGCAAACCAGCCACTAGAGGAAAAAGATCAGCGGAAGTTTTCGAATTGCAGGGGGGCGTCGAAGTCCGACTGCTTGAGGAGCTGGATGACCGCCTGCAGGTCGTCCTTCTTCTTGCCGGAGACGCGCAGCTGCTCGCCCTGGATCTGGGCTTGGACGCCCTTGGGGCCTTCGTCGCGGATCTTCTTGGAGATTTTCTTCGCCACGTCCTGCGAGATGCCCTGCACGATCTTGCCGGTGACCTTGTAGAGCTGACCCGAGCTGGCCGGTTCGCCCATGTCCAGGGCCTTCAGCGAGATGCCCCGCTTGATCAGCTTCTCCTTGAAGACCTCGATCGCGGCCTTGCAGCGCTCCTCGGTCTCGGACTCCAGCGCCACCGCGTTCTCCCCGGACCACTGGATCTTGGTGCCGGTGCCGCGGAAGTCGAACCGGTTGGCGAGTTCCTTGGCCGCCTGGTTCAGGGCGTTGTCCACCTCTTGGTGGTCCACCTTGCTCACCACGTCGAAGGACGGGTTTGCCACGTGTCTTACCTCCCGTTGAGACGCAGCCTCGTGTCGTGCGAACACGCTACCGGGTGCGGCGGCGGGCCGGGCGGGGACGAACCGGAGTCCGCTCATGACGAAACCGGCCCCGCGACCTGCTGGTCACGGGGCCGGTTCGGCGGGTGCCAGGTGGAGGATTCGAACCTCCGAAGGCAATGCCGGCTGATTTACAGTCAGCTCCCTTTGGCCGCTCGGGCAACCTGGCGTGCGCTCACCAGCAGCGCTGGCTTGCGGGAAAAAGAATACATCCCCGCGTCGACCGGGTTTCGCCGGGGGTGGCCCTGCGGTGGGTTCAGTCCCGCTCGGCGTCGTAGATCAGCGCGTTGGCCTGGGCGGAACCGGTGTCGAGCGCGGCTCGCGCCGCTTCCGGCAGGGTGCTGCGGAAGTCCGGTCCGGCTGCCTTGACCAGCACCAGCAGCCGCTTGGCGAGGCCGCGGGCCTGGGTGAGCCGGATCTCGTCGGCGGCCAGCGTGCGCTGCGAGTCGGTGAGCATCCTGCGGTAGCGGTGGTCGAGTTCGGCGTGCTGGTCGACCACTCCCAGCGCCCGCTGGAGGTCGGTGAGTTCCGCGGTGCTGACCTGGACGAAGTACGGATCGGGCACGGGTTCGCAGCGTACGCGAGGTGTGGCGCATTGACGGCAGGTCCGGTTCCGGTGCGTTTCGTCCGGCTAGCCTGGGGTCATGGCCATTGACCGGGCGGCGCGCGCGAGGCGGCGGCAGGAGCAGCGAGCGGCTGCGCGACCGGAGGCCGAGCCGCGCCCAGGCGGGTCGGCGGTGCTGGGGGTGGAGGGCCTGTTCAGCGCGGGCGCCAAGCACCAACTCGAGCAGCTGGCCTGGGTGGAAGTGGTGAAGGAGGACGACCGGGAGTCCGGCGGCGGCCCCCTGGACCTCGAGTCCGACGTCATCCACCTGGACCCCCGCAACTGACCAGCCCGCTGCGGCCAACCACAGTTTCAACTGAAACTGTACTCCCCGGGTACCCACGACCCAGGCACACACAACCACAGTTTCAACTGAAACTGTGGTCCCTCTCGGGTGTCCAGGGCCACAGTTTCAACTGAAACTGTGTTCCCTCTGAGGTGTCGAGGGTCGCAGTTTCAATTGAAACTGCGGTTCCTGGGCGTGGACGATCGCAGTTTCAATTGAAACTGCGGTTCGCCGGGTGGCCCGGGGTGGACGGGGCGGGGTGTCAGGGGTGCCAGCCGGTCCACCGTTTCACCTGGATCACGATCAGTCGTCCGGTCGGGGGTTTTCGGCGGTATTGCGGGTACTTCTCGACGAGCGCGGCGACGAGGTTCGGGTGCTCGGCCGCGCCGGTCACCTCCGCGTGGCCGTCGGCGCGGGTCCACCACAGCTGGTCCCAGTCCTCGTCGTAGTGGTCCGCGAGCAGCGTGACCTGCGGGTTCTCCGCCACGTTGCGCAGTCTGCGGAGATCCGCCGTCCGCTTCGGCTTGTGGTCGACTGCGGTGACGATCACATCGCCGCGGACCGCGAAGACGATCGGCACCAGGTGCGGCCGCCCCGCGGCATCCGCGCTGGCCAGGCGGGCTACCCGCGCCCGCTGGAACCAAGCGCGGGCCTGCTCCCGGTCGATGCGCACGATCCCGTTCACTCCGTATGTTCGACGTGTGCCTTCGAGCGCTCCATCCACCCCAGGGTCCGCCACCGACGTCGGCCCCGGCTACCGCGAACAGCTCTACTGGCTGCGCTACCAGGACTTCTTCCCCGGGGCCCTGCGGGTCTCCGCGGCGAACGCGCCAGCTGAGCAGTGGTGGTCGTGGCGGGACGTCCGGGTGCACGTCGACCGCGTCGCGCGCGAGCACGCGCCGACCAAGCTGATCGCGCTGCACGGCATCGGCACCTACGGCCGGGTGCTCGCCCCGTACGGGCGGCTGCCGACGCTGGCAGACCTCGAGTTCATCGCCCCCGACCTGCCCGGCTTCGGCCTCACCCGGGCGTCCCGGCGCGGCACCACCTACCAGGACTGGGTGGACTGCGTCCTGGACCTGGTGGAGCTGGAGCGCGCCCGCGACGACCGCCCGATCGTGCTGCTCGGCGTGAGCACCGGCGGTCGGCTGGCCTACGACGTCGCCGCACGCGCCGGAGGCGGGGTGGCCGGGGTGATCGCCACCTGCCTGGTCGACCCGCAGCGCAGCGAGGCGCGCCGCCGCCTGGCCGCCCGCCCGGAGATGGCCCGCTGGTCGGGGCTGCTCGGGCTGGTGCCCGGCCCGTTGTCGACCGCGCGGGTGCCGACGCACTGGCTGGCCAACATCGCCGCGGTGTCCAACCACGCCCAGCTGGCCAACCTGGTGTGGGCCGACCCGGTCGGCGGCGGCAGCTGGCTGGCGCTCGGCTTCGTCCGCAGCTGCCTGGCCGCGCCGCCCGCGGTACAGCCGGAGGACTTCACCGGCCCGCCGGTGCTGCTGGCGCACCCGGCGGAGGACAACTGGACCCCGCCGCTGCTGTCCCAGCGATTCCACGACCGGATCGCCGGGCCGACCCGCTTCGCCGCGCTGAGCGGTGCTGGTCACCTGCCCGTCGAGGAGTCCGGGCTGGCCGACCTGGACCGCGCGGTCCGCGACTTCCTGGACGAGTTCGGACTGCAGTGGTGACCCCGCGTGATCGCCGTGCGCGGACCGTGCGCGGCGGTTTGGTTGCTGCGGCAATCCTCACAGGATCCTCGCGGTCGGTGCGCTGAGCCCAACGAGCGCTGGTGCTCGTGGATCGTTGTGAAATATTTGCAGGTCAACTCCCGATATCGGATGAAGATGTCCGGACCTGCTGTCGGCATCGGCGCCGATGTTCGCGTCCGCCAGGTGCGACGGGGGCCATTCGCCCCTGGCCAAGGCGTGCGGGCGTGCGTCACGATCGGCAACGGCGTTTTCATGGCACGCCCGCACGGCTCGGGCGGGGAGGAGCGTGGATGATCGGGCGTCACCGCTCCCTCGGTCCGCAGTCCGATCTGGAGCCCACGCGACCGCCGGTGCGCCCCGAGGTCGACCCGGCGCGCCGCCGCGCCTTCACCGGCTTCTCCTTCGCGGTCCTGACCGCGGGTGTGCTGGCCTCCGTGCTGGCCTCGGTCGTGCTGCCCTTCCACTACCGCGCTGACCTGCTGTTCCTCGGCCCGCTGCTGGCCATGGGCTTCCTGCTGGCCGAGCAGCTGACCATCGACGTGGACGTCAAGCGGGTCGGCTGGACGATCTCCTTCACCGAGATCCCGCTGATCCTCGCGCTGCTCACGGTCCCGTTCGAGGTGGCGCTGGCCGCGAACCTGCTGGCCGGACTGGGTGCGCAGGTCGGCCGCCGGGCGGCCACCCACGTCGCCTACAACGCCGGGGTCATGTGCCTGGAGATCGCGGTGCCCTTCGCGGTCGCGCACGCGGTCAACCAGGCGCTGGTCACCGTGGCCCCGATCTGGTTCGGGCCGGTCGTGGGCACCCTGACCTCCTCGCTGATCAGCTGCGGCCTGGCGCTCGCCGCACTGCACGTGCTGGGCGGCGCCATGCGGGTCGCCGCCGGGGCGCGGCTGGCGGTTCGCACGTTGGCCGTCGGCCTGCTGAACACCTCGGTCGGCCTGGTCAGCTACGAGGTGGCGCTGAGCACCCCGTGGGGCTGGCTGCTGGTGGCGCTGGTCGCCGCCGCCGTGATCGGCCTGTACCGGGCCTACTCCGACCTGATGCGCGAGCAGCGCGACCTGGAAGCGCTCAGCGACGTCAGCCTGAGCGTGGCCCGCTACGGGCAGCGCAGCGCGCAGAGCCCGGGCGAGACCGTGGAGGCGGAGCCGGAGGCAGGGGAGTGGGAGCCCGTCGCCGAGCGGATCCGCGAGCAGCTCAACGCCACCCGGGTGGTCCTGCGCCTGCGGTTGGACCCGAGCGGCGAGGTGAGCACGCTCGTCGCCGGCGAGACCCTGCCGGACGCGGCTTGGCAGGCCGCCCCGTCAGCGCTTCGCGACGACCCGCTGCTGCAGCTGCCCGGCAGCCACGTGCGCTCGTTCCGGACGTTGGAAGCCCCGGAGGAGGTCCGCCGGGCGTTGCGGCAGCGCGGCGCGTACGAGGCGCTGGTCGTCCCGCTGCGCGGCGCGACGCAGCTGCTCGGCGCCGTGGAGGTGCACGACCGGGTCAGCCGCTGGCGCGGCTTCGGCCGAGCGGACGTGCGGCTGCTGCACACCCTCGCCAGCCACCTCGCCACCGCCATGGACAACCGCCGCCTGCTCGCGCGGCTGCGCCACGACGCCTACCACGACCCGCTGACCGGGCTGCTCAACCGCACCGGGTTCCGCGAGATGGCCGCGGAGGAGCTGCGCAACGGCCGCACCGCGGTCGTGCTGCGCGTCGACCTCGACGTGCTCACCACGGTCAGCGAAGCCCTCGGCTACACCTGGGGCGACCGGATGGTGGTGGCCGCAGGGCAGCGGATGGGCGAGGAGCTCGGCGACGCCCCGCTGGCCCGCCTGGAGGCCAACTCCTTCGCGGTCCTGCTGCTGGACCGCAGCGAGTCCCAGGCCCACGAGGTGGCCCAGCAGCTGCGCGAGACGATCGCCCGCCCGTACCCGCTGGACCGGATCGTGGTGGAAGCCGCCGGCGTCGCCGGGTACGCCTCGTCCGCGCCCGCCGACGGCGAGTGCGAGAACGACATCGACACCCTGCTGCAACGCGCCGACGTCGCGGTGCGTGCGGCGCGCAACGGCGAGGACGGGGTGCGCGGCTACGCGCCCGCGATGGGTCAGGTGTTCCTGCGCCGCTTCCAGCTGGTCACCCAGTTCCGGCAGGCGCTGGACACCGGCCAGGTCGAGGTGCACTACCAGCCCAAGGTGGCGCTGCCGGAGCGCCGGGTGGTCGGCGCGGAGGCGCTGGTGCGCTGGTCGCACCCGGAGTACGGGCGGCTGGACCCGGACGAGTTCGTGCCGCTGGTCGAGGCCACCGGCCTGGTCGACGCGCTCACCTCGTTCGTGATGGAGTGCGCGCTGATCAAGATCCGGCAGTGGCTGGACGGCGGGCTGCGCATGTCGGTGGCGGTGAACCTCTCGGTGCGCAACCTGGCCGACGAGACCTTCCCGGACCGGGTGGGGGAGGCGCTGCTGCGCCACGACATCCCGCCCGAGCTGCTCACCTTCGAGCTCACCGAGTCCAGCGTGATGGCCGACCCGGAGCGCTCGCTGCCGGTGCTGCGGCGGCTGCACGCGATGGGCGTGGTGCTGGCGGTGGACGACTTCGGCACCGGGTATTCGTCGCTGGCCTACCTGCGGCAGCTGCCGGTCGACGAGGTGAAGATCGACAAGAGCTTCGTGCTCGGCATGGGCACCGACCTGGGTGACATGGCGGTGGTCCGCTCGATCGTCGAGCTGGGCCACTCCCTGGACCTGGCGGTGGTCGCCGAGGGCGTCGAGGACGACGCGGCCCGGGACCAGCTGGTGCGGATGGGTTGCGACGTGGCGCAGGGCTACCTGATCTCCCGGCCGCTGTCCGAGGAGCGGTTCGAGGCGTGGTTGCAGGCCCGCACCAAGCGCGACGTCGGTGCCCGGTCCGAGACCGTCCTCACACTCCTGCACTGATCCCGGTTCCCCCGCCCAGAACGCCCAAACGGGCCAAAAAAGTGGCCTTGACCAGGGTTTTCACCAAAAGGGGACCCCCCTGTTCCAGGGGTCTGCGGGGGTGTGTAAAGTTCTAGACGTTCCGCAAGGACACGCCCCAATAGCTCAGTCGGCAGAGCGTCTCCATGGTAAGGAGAAGGTCTACGGTTCGATTCCGTATTGGGGCTCGAAAGACAGCCGCAGTGCTCGGTAAACTAGGTGCTGTGGCTGTTTTGCGTGGGATATCCTGCGTCGGCTGAGGCTGCCGGTGCTCGCATCGAAGGTCCCAGCATGGCGGTGTAGCTCAGTCGGTAGAGCAAGCGGCTCATAATCGCTGTGTCGCCGGTTCAAGTCCGGCCACCGCTACCAGTCACCGGTTCGCGCGGATCACCCGCGAACCGTCCCAGCAGTACCACCGAGACAGAAAGGCACCCCCGTGGCCGCCACCGACGTCCGACCCAAGATCACGCTGGCGTGCGAGGAGTGCAAGCACCGCAACTACATCACCAACAAGAACCGGCGCAACGACCCGGACCGCTTGGAGATGAAGAAGTTCTGCCCGAACTGCGGTACGCACAAGCTCCACAAGGAAACCCGCTGAGCTAGGTGTGCTCGCGGAACGCGCTCGCCTGTCTGGGGTTTCCTTGGTGTTGATCTGGGGGGCCGAGCCCCCCAGGCCCCCACGGTGCGGTGGTTGCCTCTCGCTGGCTGCTTGCGGGGGGTGGCGTTCCCGGCCTGGTCAGTGACCAGCCTTCGTGGCTTTGAGCCCGTCCCCGGCATCCGGGGGCGGGCTTTTTCGTGCCCTAGGTGTGCTCGAGCTCGCGCTCTCGGGCTTCGTGCGTCGACTGCGGTCGCCGTGCTCGCGGTTCGCGGCTTCCTGTGCCGACTGTTGTCGGGTGCTCGATGGTTCGGGCAGGAGCTGCCCACCCCACCCACCAAGGTCAAGCAAGAAGCCCGGACCCTGCTCGTGGTGTTAGGGCTTCTGGTTGGGGTGGGGGGGCTGTTTGTGGGGTGGGGCACTGGTGTTCGTGTGGGGGGATTTGGGGTGGGTGGGGTCGGGTAGCCTGCGCGGGTGCCGCTTGACCAGTCGTTCGTTGGACGTGAGTACCCCCCTACCGCTCCTTACGAGGTGGGGCGGGAGAAGATCCGGGAGTTCGCCGCTGCGATCAAGGACGAGTCGCCGCTGCACCGGGACGTCGCGGCCGCGCAGGCCGCTGGGTACCCCGACGTGATCGCGCCGCCCACCTTCGCGGTGATCCTGTCCATGGGGTCGCACGACGCGATCGTCGAGGACCCGCAGCTCGGGTTGGACTACAGCCGCGTGGTGCACGGGCAGCAGGAGTTCACCCACCACCGGCCGATCCGGGCCGGTGACCGGCTGGTCACCGTGGTGCACGTGGACGACATCAAGACCCGTGCGGGCAACGACTTCCTCACCGTCCGGTCCGAGATCAGCACCGTCGACGGCGAGCCGGTGTGCACCGCGAAGTCGATGCTGGTGGCCCGCGGCGCGGCGGAGGGCGAGGCGTGATGAAGGTGCGGATCTCCGAGGTCGCCGTCGGCGACCAGCTGCCCGAGCTGAGCGTGCCGCTCACCCGCGCCGACCTGGTCCGGTACGCGGGCGCCTCCGGCGACTTCAACCCGATCCACTGGAACGAGCGGTTCGCCACCGAGGTCGGGCTGCCGGACGTGATCGCGCACGGCATGCTCACCATGGCCCTGGCCGGTCGCGTGGTCAGCGAGTGGACCGGGGACCCCGGCGCGATCGTCCACTGCAGCGTCCGCTTCACCCGGCCCGTCGTGGTGCCCGACGACGGCACCGGCGCCCGGGTGGACCTCGCCGGCAAGGTCTCGGCGATCAACGACGACGGCACGGTCAAGGTCGCCATCACGGCCAAGAGCGCGTCCCAGGGCGTCCTGGGCGGCGCCACTGCCCTCGTCCGCCTGCCCCAGTAGCGGGTCAGGGGCACCCGCGGGTGCCCCTGACGACTACTCCGCCTCGGAGAGCAGGGACGCCAGGCGGGTCACGCCGGTGACCAGGTCCTCGTCACCGAGGGCGTAGGACAGCCGGAAGTAGCCGGGTGTGCCGAAGGCCTCACCCGGGACCACCGCCACCTCGGCGTGCTCCAGGGCCAGCGCCGCCAGCTCCACGCTGGTCTGCGGCCGCACCCCGCGGATCTCCTTGCCCAGCAGCCCCTTCACCGACGGGTACGCGTAGAACGCGCCCTGCGGCTCGGGGCAGCTGACACCGGGGATCGCGGACAGCAGCTCGACCATCTTGCGGCGGCGCCGGTCGAACGCCGCGCGCATCTCGTGGACCGCGTCCAGCGAGCCGCTGACGGCCTCCAGCGCGGCCCGCTGCGAGACGTTCGCGACGTTGGACGACAGGTGCGACTGCAGGTTCGTCGCCGCCTTGATCACGTCCGCCGGGCCGATCATCCAGCCGACCCGCCAGCCGGTCATCGCGTAGGTCTTGGCGACGCCGTTGAGCACCACGCAGGTGTCGGCCAGCTCGGGCACCACCGCGGGCATCGACACGTGCCGGGCGTCCCCGTAGACCAGGTGCTCGTAGATCTCGTCGGTGATCACCCAGATGCCGTGCTCGACGGCCCAGCGGCCGATCGCCTCGACCTGCTCCGGCGGGTGGATCGCGCCGGTCGGGTTGGACGGCGAGTTGAACAGCAGCACCTTGGTCCGCGGCGTGCGCGCCGCCTCCAGCTGGTCGACGGAGACCAGGTAGCCGGTCGACTCGTCGGCCGGGACCACCACCGGAACTCCACCCGGAAGCGTGATCGCCTCCGGGTAGGTGGTCCAGTACGGGGCGGGCAGCAGCACCTCGTCGCCCGGGTCCAGCAGCGTCTGGAACGCCTGGTAGACGGCCTGCTTGCCGCCGTTGGTGACCAGCACCTGGCTGGGCTCGACGGAGTAGCCGGAATCCCGCTGGGTCTTCGCGGCGACGGCTTCGCGCAGCTCCGGCAGGCCCGCGGCCGGGCTGTACCGGTGGTTCTTCGGGTCGGAGCAGGCGGCGATGGCGGCGTCCACGATCGGCTGCGGCGTCGGGAAGTCGGGCTCCCCGGCGCCGAACCCGATCACCGGGCGCCCGGCGGCCTTGAGCGCCTTCGCCTTGGTGTCCACGGCCAGCGTGGCGGACTCGCTGATGCCGCCGATCCGCGCGGACACCCGCGCTCCGGTCTGGCGGTCTGGGTCAGGTGTGGCCATGCCGGCATCCTGGCAGACGTGGTGGTCGCCACGCTCCTCACCTGCGGTGGAGTTGTTCTTGGCGCGGCGCAGGGGGGTGCCGTTGGAAACCGGTTGTCGGTGTGCCGTACACTTTCGAACCTGGGATGCCTGAGCACCGTGGAACTCCGGTTCCATGGCGGTGCAGGGTGTCCCGAACTGCGGTCGAGCTCGATGGCCGCGGAGGGGTGTAGCTCAATTGGCAGAGCAGCGGTCTCCAAAACCGCAGGTTGCAGGTTCAAGTCCTGTCACCCCTGCGTCGATGCGACGGTGAGCGGAGGATTGGCGTGAGCGAGGACCGCGAGCAGGAGCAGGGCGGGGCGCGCGACGACGCCAACCGTCCGTCCAGCGCTGCGGCGCGGCGCGAGCGCCGTGCTTCCTCCCGTCCGGCCGGCCGCAAGGGCCGGTCCGGCGAGTCGGGTTCCGGCTCGACGCGCACAACTGAGTCGAAGGGTCGGCCGACCCCGTCGCGGGACGGCCGGCAGGGTCGGGTTTCGCTGTTCCGGAAGATCGGACGCTTCCTGCGCGAGGTCGTCGCCGAACTGCGCAAGGTCATCTGGCCGACGCGCAAGTCGCTGGTGACCTACACGTTCGTGGTGCTGGTGTTCGTCAGCGTCATGGTGGCGTTCGTGGCCGGCGTGGACGTGCTCTTCGCCAAGGGCGTGGGCTGGCTGTTCGGCTCCGGCTGAGCCTCCAGGCCCGCGCTTGAGGGTGGTGCCGGCGGAGCAACGGACCCGGCACGGAACGCACGAGAGGAAGCGAGACCGACTGTGACCTCCCACGAGGGCCAGGAAACCACCGGCCTCACCGACGAGCAGGTGCAGCCAGCGGCCGACGAGGTCGAGGCGGCCGCGGACTCGGTCGACGCAGTCGAGTCCGCCGAGGGTGCCGACTCCGGCGAGGACACCGGTTCCGCCGCCGACGCCGAGGCGTCGGCCGGGACCGACGCCGACGAGACCTCCGACGCAGACGCTGACGCCGACACCGCCGAAGAGGCCGGTGCCGAAGGCGAGGACGAGAGCGAGGAGCCCGACCCGGTCGAGGAGCTGCGCGCCGCGCTGCGCCGCGCGCCCGGTGACTGGTACGTCGTGCACTCCTACGCCGGCTACGAGAACAAGGTCAAGACCAACCTCGAGACCCGCGCCCAGACGCTGGACGTCGAGGACTTCATCTTCCAGGTCGAGGTGCCGACCGAAGAGGTCACCGAGATCAAGAACGGCCAGCGCAAGCTGGTGCAGCGCAAGGTGCTGCCCGGCTACATCCTGGTCCGGATGGAGCTCAACGACGCGTCCTGGAGCGCGGTGCGCAACACGCCGGGGGTCACCGGCTTCGTCGGCGCCACCTCCAAGCCGTCGCCGCTGACCATCGACGAGGTGCTGAAGTTCCTCGCGCCGCAGGTGGAGGAGAAGAAGGCCGAGCCGGGCAAGAAGGCGGCGGCCGCTCCGAGCGCCACCAAGCCCGCGGTGGAGGTCGACTTCGAGGTCGGCGAGTCCGTCACCGTCATGGACGGGCCGTTCGCGACCCTGCCCGCGACCATCAACGAGGTCAACCCGGACGCCCAGAAGCTCAAGGTCCTGGTGTCGATCTTCGGCCGCGAAACGCCGGTTGAGCTGTCGTTCAACCAGGTTTCCAAGATCTGACCGGCTCCCATCGGGAGCACGGCGGCTGCGCGCGGATCTGGCAGGACCGCGCGCAGAAGCGGGCGATGCCACCGTTTCGTGGTCTCGCCAGATTCGGCCTCGCAGCCAGGCGGGGCCGGGCAACCGGATAGCGAAGACACAGGAAGCAAACATGCCGCCCAAGAAGAAGAAGCTGGCAGCGATCATCAAGCTGCAGATCCAGGCGGGCCAGGCCAACCCGGCCCCGCCGGTCGGCCCCGCGCTGGGTCAGCACGGCGTCAACATCATGGAGTTCTGCAAGGCCTACAACGCCGCCACCGAGCAGCAGCGTGGCAACGTTGTCCCGGTCGAGATCTCCGTCTACGAGGACCGGTCCTTCGACTTCAAGCTGAAGACCCCGCCGGCCGCGAAGCTGCTGCTGAAGGCCGCCGGTGTGCAGAAGGGCAGCGGCGAGCCGCACAAGACCAAGGTCGGCAAGGTGTCCATGGAGCAGGTCCGCGAGATCGCGCAGACCAAGATGGAAGACCTCAACGCCAACGACATCGACCAGGCCGCCAAGATCATCGCCGGCACCGCCCGGTCGATGGGTCTGAACGTCGAGGGTTGACCCGGGGCCGGTTCCGACCGGACACCTCTGTGGGAGGGCTCCAGCGCAGCCCGACCAACCACAACTGATCCACCGCTGATAGGGACAGAAATGGCAAAGCGCAGCAAGGCATACCAGCAGGCGGCCGAGCTGATCGACCGGGCGCGGCTGTACGCGCCGGCGGAAGCCGCCGAGCTGGCGAAGAAGACCGCCAAGGTCAAGTACGACGCCACCGTCGAGGTGGCGCTGCGGCTGGGCGTCGACCCCCGCAAGGCAGACCAGATGGTCCGCGGCACCGTGAACCTGCCGCACGGCACTGGTAAGACTGCCCGCGTCATCGTGTTCGCCGTCGGCGACAAGGCCGCTGAGGCCGAGGCCGCCGGGGCGGACGCGGTTGGTTCCGAGGACCTGATCGAGCGCATTCAGGGCGGCTGGCTCGATTTCGACGCGGCGATCGCCACCCCGGACCAGATGGCCAAGGTCGGCAAGGTGGCCCGCATCCTGGGCCCGCGCGGCCTGATGCCGAACCCGAAGACCGGCACCGTCACCCCGAACGTCACCAAGGCGGTCGCGGACATCAAGGGCGGTAAGATCAACTTCCGCGTCGACAAGCAGGCCAACCTGCACTTCATCATCGGCAAGGTGTCGTTCGACACCGAGAAGCTGGTGGAGAACTACGCGGCCGCGCTGGACGAGGTCCTGCGCGCCAAGCCGTCGGCGTCGAAGGGCCGGTACCTGAAGAAGGTCACCTTCACCACGACGATGGGCCCGGGCATCCCGGTCGACCCGAACGTCACCCGCGGCATCACGGCTTCCGCCTGACCCCGCACTTCCGCCGAGAGGGCGGGCCGACCACCCCGGTCGGCCCGCCCTCTCGCGTTTGACCCCCTCCGCGCAGGCCCCCGACACCCCTTCGGCGTGTCGGGACGCGACACGCCGAAGAGTGTCGGGGTGTCGCGCCTGTGGGGCCGTTGGTGGCGTCAGGGGCAGGTGGAGGTGTGGTTGGCGTAGGCGCTGATCGCCCAGCCTCCGTCTTGTTGCTGGGTGAGCTTGAGGCTGCCGAGCTGGGGGCCGCCCGCCACCTGGATCCGGCAGCCGTGGACCACGGCTTCGCGGCCGGTCGTGGCGATCGCGTCGTAACCGATCTTCGGGTTCGCGTACGCACCGCCGTTGGTGATCTGGTCGTGCACCTGGCGGGCGGCGGCGGCGCAGTCCGGGGCTCCGTGGGCGATGGCGAAGCCGTTCTGCCCCGCCGTGTCGAACAGACCGCACGCCAGCGCCGGATCGTCGCCGCGCAGCAGGTTGTAGATGTCGAACAGCGCGTCCTGCGGGGTCGGCGCCTTGCGCGGTTGCGGGCGGACCGGGGGTTGGCCGCTGCTGGAGGTGTCCGAGCTGTTGCTGGTGCCGAAGTAGTAGTCGTAGGCGTAGTTCAGGAGGAGCAGGAAGATCAGCAGGTAGACGAGGCGGCGGACGAACTTGTAGCGGAGGAGGCCGAGGGCTGTCTTCCACCAGGGCTTCTTGGGCTTCTCCGCCGTTCGGGGGCCGGTGGGTGGGGGGACCGCGACGTCGCCGTCCTGGGCCTGCTGCCACTCGCGGAACTTCTGGAACTGCAGGAACTGCTGGTACTGCCGGAACTCCTCGTCGTCGGTCGGCTTGGCCGGTCGGGCCGGTTCCGGCGCGGCGACGACCTCGCTCTCCACGACTTCGGCGTCGACGACGTCCGCGGGGCGGGGCTTGTCCGGCAGGTTCGAGCCGGGCTCCGGCGACTCGTGCTGATCAGCCACGCCCCACATGATGCCCGCCCGTGCGGTCGAGGTCACCACCAGCGCGGATGTGGAGGGGTGGTTGGAAGGGTCGGGGAGGCGTCGCGTACTCTTGACGAGGTTCCACCCAAGACCGCTGGTCTTCTCCGCTCCCCGCGAGGGGTGCGCGGAGAACTAAGGTCCCGTGAGATGCGGGCGGCCCGCGCAGGAGGGACGAGGCTCCGCGTGCGCGCTCCGGCGCGCCCATGATCTTGACGCCCCGTGCTTGCTGCGCCGGGGCGTTTTGTCGTCTCAGGACCGACTGGATGCGGATCACAGTCGGAGATGAGAGAGGAGGCGACATGGCGAAGCCCGACAAGGTCGATGCGGTCACCGAGATCGCTGAGCACTTCAACACCTCGACCGCTGCGGTCGTGACCGAGTACCGCGGGCTGTCCATGGCGCAGCTGTCTGAGCTGCGTCGCGCCCTCGGGGCGGGTACGACGTACCGTGTCGCGAAGAACACGCTGGTCAAGCGTGCTGCCGAGCAGTCGGGCGTCGAGGGGCTCGACGACCTGTTCGTCGGCCCGACCGCGATCGCCTTCGTCGAGGGCGAGCCGGTCGACGCCGCCAAGGCCATCAAGGAGTTCGCCAAGACCAACGAGGCCTTGGTGATCAAGGGCGGTTACATGGACGGCCGCGCGCTGTCCGTGTCCGAGGTCGAGAGCATCGCCGACCTCGACTCGCGCGAGGTCACGCTGAGCAAGCTGGCCGGTGCGATGAAGGCCAAGATGGGCCAGGCCGCCGCGCTGTTCGCCGCGCCGGCGTCCCAGGTGGCTCGGTTGGCTGCTGCTCTGCAGGAGAAGAAGGGCAGCGACGCCGACGCCTGAGTCCCCTGTGGATGCAGTTGTCGGTCGCAAGAACTCCCCTCCCGGGTGCCGCCGGTGCTCGGGCACTGAACGGAAAGGAACGCCGCCGTGGCGAAGCTGAGCAACGAAGAGCTGTTGGACGTCTTCAAGGAGATGACCCTCCTGGAGCTGTCGGAGTTCGTGAAGCAGTTCGAGGAGACCTTCGACGTCACCGCCGCTGCCCCGGCCGCCGTCGTGGCCGCCCCGGGTGCCGCGGGTGCCGCCCCGGCCGCCGAGGAGCAGGACGAGTTCGACGTCGTCCTCGAGGGCGCTGGCGACAAGAAGATCCAGGTCATCAAGGTCGTCCGTGAGATCGTCTCCGGCCTGGGCCTGAAGGAGGCCAAGGAGCTGGTCGAGGGCGCTCCGAAGGCGATCCTGGAGAAGGTCGAGAAGGAGAAGGCCGAAGAGGCCAAGGCCAAGCTGGAAGAGGCTGGCGCCTCCATCACCCTCAAGTGAGCTGACGCCCGTCCGTGGGACCCGCGGACGGGCCGGGGTGGTCACCGCCGCCCCTGACTCACCGTGGAAGGGCGGGCACTCGCAGTTGCGGGTGCCCGCCCTTCTTTTGCTTCGCGGAATTGTCGGATCCCGCTATCCGGACCTTTCCGCCATTCTTCCGATTGGCCATCCGCGCTGGTGAAAGCGCTGGTCCCGGGTTTTCCGCGAAAAGAAGCTCGATGGGCAGAAGTTCTGGTGAACTGGTGAGTAACCCCTTCGCGTCGGGCTCGTTGCACAGGTGTGACGCCGATGACCTTCGTTGTCCGCGTCACATGTGCCAGGCTGCCCATCCGGGTGGTTCGGCTGAGTTGCACACGAGGACGCGGAGGTTCGGATGGGCGTCGAGGTGGTTGTCGACGGGCTGTCGAAGTCCTTCGGCGCGCAGACCATCTGGCGGGATGTCACGCTGACGCTTCCTCCCGGCGAGATCAGCGTGCTGCTGGGGCCTTCCGGGACCGGGAAGTCGGTCTTCCTGAAGTCGTTGGTGGGGCTGCTCAAGCCGGAGCAGGGCAAGATCGTCATCAACGGCGTGGACATCTGCACCTGCAAGGAGCGCGAGCTCTACGAGATCCGGAAGCTGTTCGGCGTGCTGTTCCAGGACGGGGCGCTGTTCGGGTCGATGAACCTGTTCGACAACATCGCCTTCCCGCTGCGCGAGCACACCCGCAAGAGCGAGTCGGAGATCCGCCGGCTGGTGCTCGAGAAGATGGAGATGGTCGGGCTCATCGGCGCCGAGGGGAAGCTGCCCGGTGAGATCTCCGGCGGGATGCGCAAGCGCGCCGGGCTGGCCCGGGCGCTGGTGCTGGACCCCGAGATCATCCTGGTCGACGAGCCGGACTCCGGGTTGGACCCGGTGCGCACCGTGCTGCTGAACCAGGTGATCGTCGACCTCAACGCGCAGATCGACGCGACGATCCTGATCGTCACCCACGACATCAACACCGCCCGCACGGTGCCGGACAACATCGGCATGCTCTACCGCCGGAACCTGGTGATGTTCGGTCCGCGCGAGGTGCTGCTGACCTCGCCGGAGCCGGTGGTGGTGCAGTTCCTCAACGGCCGCCCGGACGGACCGATCGGCATGACCGAGGAGAAGGACACCGGCGCCGACGAGCTGGCGCGGCTGAGCGAGATCTCGGTGCCGCCGATGATGCCGCAGCTGGACGTCAGCCCGGGCATGCCGGAGCGGACCGCGGTGCGCCGCCGCAAGGACCGGGTGTTGCGGCAGCTGCGCGGCCTGGCGCCGTCGGCGCAGCAGGAGATCCTGAAGACCCTGACCCCGGAGGAGCTGGCGCTCTACGGCTTCTCCGCGCCCGCGACCGGCGCCTGGCCGCAGCACACCGAACCGGTCGCGTCGCAGCCGCTGCACACCGGACCGGCCGCCCCGCTGCCGCAGGCCGAGGTCGCCGACGTGCCGCAGCAGGCGCGCCCGACGCCGTACCCGCGGGAGCCGGAGGCGCCGCCGTGGGCCGGTGCGCCGGAGCAGAGCACGGAGCCTGTCGAGTCGTCGCGGCGCCGCTGGTTCGGCCGCAAGCGGGGTGAGAAGTGAGTTCGCCGTCGCAGGCGCGGTTCCCGGGCGCGGCGGGTTTGCGGGAGACCGGGCGCCTGTTCGCCCTCGGGCTGGAGGTGCTGCGCTCGCTGCCGAAGCGCCCGTTCCAGCTCCGCGAGTTCATCCAGCAGTGCTGGTTCATCGCCAGCGTGACGATCCTGCCGACCGCGCTGGTGTCCATCCCGTTCGGCGCGGTGATCGCGCTCCAACTGGGCTCGCTGACCAGGCAGATCGGGGCGCAGTCGTTCACCGGCGCGGCCAGCGTGCTGGCCATCATCCAGCAGGCCGCGCCGATCGTGACCGCGCTGCTGATCGCCGGTGCCGGTGGTTCGGCGATCTGCGCGGACCTCGGTTCGCGGACGATCCGCGACGAGATCGACGCGATGGAGGTGCTGGGCATCTCGCCGATCCAGCGCCTGGTGGTGCCGCGGGTGCTTGCCGCGATGCTGGTGGCGGTGCTGCTCAACGGCATGGTCAGCGTGGTCGGCGTGCTGGGCGGCTACACCTTCAACGTGATCATGCAGGGCGGTACGCCCGGCGCCTACATGGCGAGCTTCAACGCGCTCGCGCAGCTGCCGGACCTGTGGATCGGCGAGATCAAGGCGTTGATCTTCGGTTTCCTGGCCGGGGTGGTGGCGGCCTACCGCGGCCTGCACCCGCCACCCGGTCCGAAGGGCGTGGGTGACGCGGTGAACCAGTCGGTGGTGATCACCTTCCTCCTGCTGTTCGCGGTGAACTTCGTGCTCACGACCATGTACCTGCAACTAGTGCCGCCCAAGGGCATGTGACGGCCATGAACGGAGCTTTCGAACTCATCTTGCGCCGGAGTCGGGGCTGTCCTCGCGAGGCGACCTCTGGGAACCCGCGGGTGGGCGGGCTGAGCGGCTTCGCCGCTTCAAGATCAAAGACGGCGGAATGGACATGGTGACGATCTCGCAGCGCGCCAAGCGCGCGGCCCGGCGGCCGTTGCAACTGCTGGACGAGCTGGGCGACCAGCTGTCCTTCTACCTGCGGTCGCTGGTGTGGATCCCGCGCGCGATCACGCGCTACGCCAAGGAAACGCTGCGGCTGCTGGCCGAGGTGAGCTTCGGCAGCGGCGCGCTGGCGGTCATCGGCGGCACGGTCGGCGTGATGATCGGGCTGACCCTGTTCACCGGCACCGTGGTGGGCCTGCAGGGCTTCGCCGCGCTGGACCAGCTGGGCACCTCGGCCTTCGCCGGGTTCGTCTCGGCGTACTTCAACACCCGCGAGATCGCACCGCTGGTGGCCGGGTTGGCGCTGTCGGCGACGGTCGGGTCCGGCTTCACCGCGCAGCTGGGCGCGATGCGGATCTCCGACGAGATCGACGCGCTCGAGGTGATGGGCGTGCCGAGCCTGCCGTACCTGGTGACCACGCGGGTGATCGCCGGGTTCATCGCGGTGATCCCGCTGTACGTGCTGGGCCTGCTCACCTCGTACGTGGCGGCGCGGGCGGTGACGGTCTACGTCTACGGCCAGTCCGCGGGCACCTACGACCACTACTTCAACCTGTTCCTACCTCCCGAGGACGTGCTGTGGTCCTTCGGGAAGGTGCTGGTGTTCAGCGTCGTGGTGATCATGACGCACTGCTTCTACGGCTACCGGGCCAGCGGCGGCCCGGCCGGGGTCGGGGTCGCGGTGGGCCGCGCGGTGCGGACCGCGATCGTGACCACCGCGCTGCTGGACTTCTTCCTCAGCCTCGCGATCTGGGGCACCACCACGACGGTTCGGATCACCGGATGAGTAGCTTGGGTGTTCTCAAGACGTTGCGGCGCCGGGCCCTGGGCCTCGCGTTCCTGCTGTGCATGGTGCTGTTCGTCAGCCTCACCGTGGCGACCTACCAGAAGGCGTTCACCTCCAGCGTGGACGTGGTGCTCAAGGCCGCGTCGACGGGCAACCAGCTGCTGCCCGAGTCGGATGTGAAGGTGCGCGGCATGGTCGTCGGCCGCGTGGTCGAGGTCAAGTCCACAGGGGACGGTGCCGAGCTGCACCTGGCGCTGGAACCGGACAAGGTGCAGCACCTGCCGTCCAACGTCTCGGCGCGGCTGCTGCCGCGGACGCTGTTCGGCGAGCGCTACGTCTCGCTGGAGCTGCCGGATCAGGCCGCGTCCACCACGCTGGCCGCCGGTGACGTCATCGAGCAGGACCGCACCAGCGCGGGCATCGAGCTGGAGAAGGTGCTGGCCGACACCATGCCGGTGCTGCAGGCGGTGCACCCGGACGACCTCGCGGTCACGCTGAACGCGCTGGACCAGGCGCTGTCCGGGCGCGGTCAGCAGGTGGGCGAGACGCTGTCGCAGCTCAACACCTACCTCGACGGCCTCAACCCCTCGGTGCCGGACCTGCAGCGCAACCTCAAGGAGCTGGTCGGCGTCGCCGAGACCTACGAGGACGCCGCACCGGACGTACTGGAGGCGCTGGACAACTTCAGCACCACGGCGCGGACCCTGGCGGCGCAGCGGGAGAACCTGCAGACCCTCACCAGCCAGCTGACCACCACCGCGGGCGAGACCACCACGTTCCTGGCGGACAACCGGGACAACATCATCCAGCTCGGCGAGGCGCAGCGGCCGACGCTGGACGTGCTGGCGAAGTACTCCCCGGAGTACAAGTGCTTCCTGGACGAGATGGCCGCCTTCGTGCCGCGCATCCGCAAGGTCTTCGGCGAGGGCACGAACGAGCCCGGCCTGCACATCACGCTGGAGGTCGTGGCGCACCGCGGCAAGTACCGCCCGAACCAGGACGAGCCGGAGTTCGCCGACAAGCGCGGCCCCCGCTGCTACAACCTGATGCCGATGCCCGACCCGATCCCCGAGTACCCGCCGGACGGGCCGTTCGAGGACGGCTCGGTGCCCCCGGCGCCGTCCCACCAGGTCGACAAGGGCCTGAACCCGCCGCAGATGGGCGAGGGCTACCTGCCGGCCAGCACCTCCGCGCAGTGGGTGAACTCCCCGGCGGAGCGGGACATGGTGGCGATGGTGCTGGCCCCGGCCGTCGGCCGCAGCGCCGCTGACCTGCCCGACTGGGGGTCGCTGCTGGTCGGCCCGGTCGTCCGCGGAGCGGAGGTGAGCTACCGGTGAACGGTCGCAGCATCGCCGGACCGCTGGTCAAGTTCCTGGTCTTCGTGCTGGTCACCGTGTTGGCCACCGGGCTGCTGGTCCTGACCATCGCCAACCGCGACCTGCGCTCGGCGGAGTCCTACAGCGCGCGGTTCACCGACGTGACCGCCCTCAACGAGGGCGACGAGGTGCGCATCTCCGGGGTGAAGGTCGGCGAGGTGGAGAGCATCGACCTGGTCGACCGCCGGGTGGCCGAGGTGCGGTTCAACGTGGCCGACCGGCCACTGCCCGCCACGGTCACCGCGACCATCAAGTACCGGAACCTGGTCGGCCAGCGCTACATCGCGCTGGAGCCGGGCCCGGGCGAGAACGGCGTGCTGCGGCCGGGGTCGACGATCCCGCTGGAGCGCACCAAGCCCGCGCTGGACCTCACGGTGCTGCTGGGCGGGTTCAAGCCGCTGTTCCAGGCGCTGTCGCCGGAGGACGTCAACAAGCTGTCCTTCGAGATCATCCAGGTGCTGCAGGGCGAGGGCGGCACGGTGGAGAGCCTGCTGGCCCACACCGCCTCGCTGACCTCCACCATCGCCTCCCGCGACGAGGTGATCGGGCAGGTCATCGACAACCTCAACGGCGTGCTGGACACGGTCAACGCCCGCGACCAGCAGCTGTCCGAGCTGATCGGCCAGCTGCGGCAGGTGGTCTCCGGGTTGTCCGAGGACCGGGACGCCATCGGTGACGCGGTGACCGCGATGGACGGCCTGACCAACAGCACCGCCGGGCTGCTCACCGAGGCCCGCCCGGGGCTGCAGCAGGACATCGCCGGGCTCGGCTCGCTGTCGCAGAACCTCAACAACAACGAGCCGGTCGTCGAGCAGTGGATGCGGAACCTGCCGGGCAAGGTGGAGATGCTCAACCGGACCGCCGCGCACGGCTCCTGGTTCAACTTCTTCAACTGCAAGATGACCGGGAACGTGGGCGTCGGTGAGCTGAACGTGCCGCTGCCGCTGGTGCCGGTCTCCCAGCCGAGGTGCCAGCGATGACTGCATTCACCAAGCGCGACCCGCTCAAGATCGGCATCGGCGGCCTGCTGGTGCTGGTGCTGATGTTCCTGCTCGCGATGAACTTCGAGCGGTTGCCGCTGGTCGGCGGCACCACCTACACCGCGCAGTTCAGCGAGGCGGCCGGGCTGCGGCCGGACAACGAGGTGCGCATCGCCGGGGTGAAGGTCGGCACGGTCTCCGACGTGGAGCTGGAGGACGGGCACGTGCTGGTCAGCTTCCGGGTCGACGACGCCTGGATCGGCGACCACACCACCGCCGCGATCAAGATCAAGACGCTGCTGGGGCAGAAGTACCTGGCGCTGGACCCGCAGGGCGGCCAGGAGATGGACCCGTCCGAGCCCATCCCGCTGCAGCGCACCATGTCGCCCTACGACGTGATCGACGCCTTCAGCGATCTGTCCTCCACAGTGGACAAGGTGGACACCCGGCAGCTCGCGGAGAGTTTCCGGGTCATGTCGGAGACCTTCTCCGACACCCCGGACGAGGTCGGCGGCGCGCTGGACGGGCTGTCCCGGCTGTCGCAGACCATCTCCTCCCGCGACGAGCAGCTCGAGCAGCTACTGAACAACACCTCGCAGGTCTCCCGCACCATCGCCGACCGCAACGCCGACTTCGAGAAGCTGCTCGCCGACGGCAACCTGCTGCTGGAGGAGATCCGGGCGCGGCGGGACTCGATCAGCTCCCTGCTGGACGGCACCCGCCAGCTGTCCCGGCAGCTGACCGGCCTGGTCGACGACAACGCCGAGCAGATCGGCCCGGCCCTGCAGCAGCTGGACCGGGTCACCGGGATGCTGCAGCGCAACCAGGACAACCTGGACCGGAGCCTGGAGATGTTCGCCCCGTTCACCCGCCTGTTCTCCAACGTCGTGGGCAACGGCCGGTGGTTCGACAGCTACGTCTGCGGTCTGCTGCCGCCCGCCGTCGGCCCGATCAACCAGAAGGGCTGCCAGCCATGACCAGCGCACGCCCCTCGCCCGTCCGCATCCTGTCGATCGCGGTGGTGCTGGTGCTCGCCGCGACCACCGCCGTCTGGTGGCTGTTCTTCGGCGCCGCCGAGCGCAAGGTCACCGCCTACTTCAACGCCGCGGTCGGCATCTACCCCGGCGGTGACGTCCGGGTCCTCGGGGTGCCGGTGGGCACCGTCGACGAGGTCGTCCCGCAGGGGCGGCTGGTGCGGGTCGTGATGAGCGTGGACCGCGACGTCGAGGTGCCCGCCGACGCGGGTGCGGTCGCCGTCGCGCCGAGCGTGGTCAGCGACCGGTACGTGCAGCTGACCCCGGTCTACCGGGGCGGGCCGACGCTCGAGGACGGGGCGGTGATCCCGAAGGAGCGCACCGCAACCCCGGTCGAGCTCGACTCGATCTACCGCAGCCTCAACGACCTGGCCAGCGCGCTCGGCCCGGACGGCGCCAACGCCGACGGCGCGCTGACCGACCTGCTCAACACCGGCGCGGCCAACCTGCAGGGCAACGGGCAGGCGCTGTCGGAGACCATCCGCAACCTCGGCGAGGCCGGGACCACGATGTCCGGCAACAGCGAGCAGCTGTTCGCCACCGTCGACAACCTGCAGCAGTTCACCTCGATGCTGGCCGCCAACGACGACCAGGTGCGCCGGTTCAACACCCAGATGCAGCAGGTCAGCTCGTTCCTGGCGGGCGAGCGCGAGGACATGGGCGCGGCGATGGCCGAGCTCGCCGTCGCGCTGGGCAAGGTGGAGACCTTCGTGCGGGACAACCGCGAGCTGCTCAAGTCCAATGTGGACCAGCTGCACGGGGTGACCGAAGTGCTGGTGCGGCAGAAGGAAGCGCTTCGCGAGTCGCTGGTGAACACCCCGCTGGCGCTGTCCAACCTGAACAACGTCTACAACGGCGCCTCGGGCACCCTGGACACCCGGATCGCCATCAACGAGCTGGCCCAGCCGCCCGTGGTCGCGGCGTGCAAGCTGCTGGAGCAGCACGCCCCGGCGGAGGTGCCGAAGGAGGTCAGCGACGCGTGCCAGTCGCTGCAACCGGTCCTCGACGGCGTGGTGAAGCTGCCGACGCCCGCGGAGGCGCTCAACGCCATCCAGAACGGCAAGCTCCCAGCCCTGCCGCTCCCGCTCTCCCCGCAGGGAGGTACCCGATGAACCTCCGCCGCCGCCGACCCCACCCCGCAGTTTCAATTGAAACTGCAAATTCCCCTGAGGGGCAGCCGCAGTTTCAATTGAAACTGCGGAACCCCGTGGGCCCCGGTGAGGTGAGTTCGAGGGGGGTTGCGGGGCGTCGGGTGCGGCGTGCTTGGCGCGTGGGGGTGGCCGCCGCCGTGGCGCTGGTCGTGCTCGGGGGGTGCAGTTCTCGTGGGGTGTACGACATGCCCCTGCCCGGGGGCGCCGACGTCGGTGACCACCCGTACGAGGTGAAGGTGCACTTCGCCGATGTGCTGGACCTGGTGCCCAACGCCGGGGTCCGGGTCAACGACGTGCCGGTCGGCCGGGTCAGCAACATCGCGCTCGCCCCAGGCTCCTGGGACGCCGAGGTGACCGTGCTGGTCAACGGCGACGTGCAGCTGCCCGCCAACGCCACCGCCCGGTTGCGCCAGTCCAGCCTCCTCGGCGAGAAGTACGTCGAGCTCGCCGGGCCGCCCGAGCCGCAGCCGCCGGTCGGCCGACTCGCCGACGGCGACCTCATCGACCGGGCCAGCACCGGCCGCAACCCCGAGGTCGAGGAGGTGCTGGGCGCGCTGTCGATGCTGCTCAACGGTGGTGGCGTCGCCCAGATCCAGAACATCACCAAGGAGCTCAACGCCGCGCTGGAGGGCCGCGAGTCCGACGTGCGCAGCCTGCTGTCCAACCTGGACGAGCTGGTGTCCGGCCTGGACGCCCAGCGCGACGACATCACCCGCGCCCTGGACAGCGTGAACAGGCTCAGCGCCCGCCTCAACGAGCAGCGCGGCAGCATCGACACCGCGCTGCGCGACCTGGAACCGGGCCTGCGGGTGCTCAACGAGCAGCGCACCCAGCTGGTCGACATGCTCAAGGCGCTGGACCGGCTCTCCGTGGTCGCCACCGACGTGGTCAACCGCTCCGGCGACGACCTGGTGCACAACCTCGACCAGCTCGCCCCGGTGCTGCAGCAGCTCACCGCGGCCGGGGACAGCCTGCCGAGGTCGCTGGAGGTGCTGCTCACCTTCCCGTTCCCGGACAACGTGGTGGACGGCATCCAGAACAGCGACTACGTCAACCTCTACACCAACGCCGACCTCAACCTCACCACCGTGCTGGAGAACCTGGGCCGCAGCAGGCAACCGCTGCTCCCGCTGCCGGACGCGGTGCAGGACCTGCCGCTGCCGCTGTCCCAGCCTGAGCAGACCACCGCACCACCGCCCGCCGAGCCCGAGCCGGACTCCGGCGGCGGCCTGCTGGGCTCGCTGCTGGGAGGTGGCCGCTGATGCTCACCCGTCGAGTTCGCCTGCAGATCGTCGCGTTCGTCGCGATCGCCCTGGTCGGCGTCAGCTTCGCCGGGGCCCGCTACGCCGGACTGGACCGGCTGTTCGGCCCGCGCGGCTACGTGGTCACGCTGCAGCTCGCCGACACCGGAGGGGTCTTCGAGAACGCCGAGGTCACCTACCGCGGCGTGCCGGTCGGCCGGGTCGGCACCATCGAGCTCACCTCGACCGGTGTGAACATCCCGCTGGACATCGAGTCCAGCGCCCCGAGCATCCCGAGCGACGTCGAGGCCGTGGTGACCAACCGGTCCGCGGTCGGCGAGCAGTACGTGGACCTGCGGCCCAAGCGGGACGACGGCCCGTTCCTGGCGCAGGGCTCGGTGATCACCCAGGAGTCGGCGACCACCCCGCTGCCGGTGGAGACGCTGATGACCAACCTGGACGGGCTGGCCAACTCGGTGCCGGAGGACTCGCTACGCACCGTGGTCAGCGAGCTGGGCACCGCGTTCCGCGACAACGGCGGCCACCTGCAGACCATCGTCGACACCAGCCGCGAGTTCGTCTCCACCGCCCAGCAGCACCTGCCGCAGACCGTGCAGCTGCTCGAGGACGGCAAGACCGTGCTGGCCACGCAGAACGAGCAGGGCTCGTCGATCCGGTCCTTCGGCCGCGACCTCCGGCTGCTGTCCGAGCAGCTGGAGCGCTCCGACGGCGACCTGCGCGCGGTGATCGAGCGGGCCCCGCCAGCCGCCCAGCAGGTCAGCGGGTTCATCCGGGAGAACCAGCAGCTCACCCCGCTGCTGGCGAACCTGACCACCACCTCGCAGCTGATCGCCAAGCACGTCGACGGCATCGAGCACGCCCTGGTGCTCTACCCGGCCGCGGTCACCGCGAGCCGCACCGTGGTGCCCGGCGACGGGACCGCGCACTTCGGCCTGGTGCTCAACGCCTTCGACCCGCTGCCCTGCACCAAGGGCTACGAGGGCACCGAGCGCCGCAACGGCATCGAAATGGATCCGGTGCCGGTCAACACCGACGCCCACTGCGCGGAACCCCCGGGCAGCGACACCTCGGTCCGCGGCGCGCAGAATGCACCCGGGCAGTAGGAGAGGAGCCCGATGATGTCCGCAGGAACCCGACGGCGCCCGGTCGTCGCCCTGGTCCTGTTCGCGGTCAGCCTGGTCGCGTGCCTGACCACCGGGGTCTCCTGGGTGCTGGCCGCGAACGACTCCTCGATCGCGTACGCGGAGGTCCGCGACGAAGCGCTGCGCGACGGGCAGAACGCGATCATCAACTTCAACACCCTGGACCACCGGGATGTGGAGCGCGGCCTGCAGAAGTGGGAGGACAACTCCACCGGCCCGCTGCGCGAGGAGATCCGCCAGGGCCGCTCGGACTACGCGAACCAGATCCGGGAGAAGCGCAGCACCACCACGGCCCGCGTCCTCGACGCCGGGATCGTGGAGCTCGACGAGCGCGCCGGGAAGGCCCGGATGATCGCGGTCCTGCAGGTCACGGTCGCCGTGGAGGGGCAGCCACCGGCCACCAAGCAGGACCGCTACCAAGCGGAGCTGACCCGCGAAGGCGACACCTGGAAGCTCAGCGCCCTCGGCCTGGTGCCGGTGGGCTGACCCACCGGCCCGCGCAAGCAACACGAGGAGTCACCCCCAGTGCCAACGAACCGCCGCCCCCACGCGCAACCCACCCGCCGAACCAAGGTCGCAGGCCACCGCAAGCGCCAAACCCGCCCCACCGAGACCCGACCCGCCAACGCACCGGAACCCACCGACCCACTGCAGCCGAAGGCGCCGGAGCGGTCCGGTGCGGAGCGGCCGGAGGTCGTGGAGCGGTCTGGCGGTGAGGTGCTGGAGGCTGGTGCGGCGGAGGTCGCGGAGCCGTCTGGTGCGGAGGCGTCCGAGGCTGCTGATGTGGGGGCCGCGGAGCGGTCCGGTGGGGGTCCGGAAGCTGCGGAGCAGATCGGCCGGGACCGGTCGGGGACTGCGGAGTCGGAGACTGCGGAGCGGTCCGTTGGGGCAGTGGCGGAGCCGGACGGCGGCCAGGCTGCGGAGCGGGGAACGAGCGGCGTCGCGGAGGAGCCGGAGGTTGAGGAGACCGCGCGCATCGACAGCGCTTTGGTGGAACGTGCGGGCGGAGCCGCAGCGGAGCGGCGCGGAGCCGGGGAGGCGGAGCGGGCTGGTCGCGCCGCTGGCGCGGAGCGCGGAAGCGGCGGCTCGGCGGAGGCTGCGGAGCGCGGCGGAGCCGCGGCGACGGTGCCGGTGGCGATGCCGGGGAGCGCCGGGCAAGGCGCGGGCGGCGCGGAGCCCCGCGGAGCGGGCGGAGCGGCGTCCCGGGGCGGCAGGCGCGGGCAGGCCTGGCTGCTGTGGGCGGCGTCGGTTGTGCTGGTGGCCTTGGCGGTGTGGTTCGGCTTCGAGACCTACGCGGCTCGCTACACCGGGCCCGCCGCGAACGAGGCGTTGGTCTCCGCGGGGGCGACCAGCGAGGTCAGCGGCCAGGTCTCCGACGCGGTGGAGAAGCTGTTCTCCTACGACTTCAACGACACGGCCAAGACCGAGGAGGCGGCCCGGAACCTGCTGACCGGAGACGCGGTCCAGCGCTACGAGGAGCTGTTCGCGGTGGTCAAGGACCAGGCCCCGCAGCAGCAGTTGATCGTCACCACCACGGTCAAGGAGCGCTCGGTGACCCGCCTGCAGGGCGACCGCGCGGAACTCCTGCTCTTCGTCGACCAGCACGCCAGGCGGGCCAACGCGCCCGGGGAGAACGCGGGTCCGGCGCAGATCTCGGTGAGCGCGGTGAAGCAGGGCGGAACCTGGAAGATCAGCCAGATCACCCTCCGCTGACCACCGGCCGAGAGCCACGCCGTCCCACTGACGGCGGCGTCGGCCGTACCGGGGGAGTCGTGCGATTTCCATGGAAATCACACGTCCGATGTCCAGTTGAGCTGATCTCGGTGAACTCGCCCCGACGCACCACCGGCGTGTCGGGCACCCAACACGCCGAAAATCCGCAGTTTCAATTGAAACTGCGAGCTCGTCACCCCGGACTACAGTTTCAGTTGAAACTGTAGTCCCGTCACCCCTGGTTACAGTTTCAACTGAAACTGTAGGTGTCCCGCGCCGTCAGGGCCCGTCGGGTGGGTGTGTGGGATGGGTGTGGTTGTGCTTCGGCGGGTGAGTCGGAGGGGGTGTGATTTCCATGGAAATCGCCTCGTTGGGCCCGGTCGTCCACGGAACCGGACTCGGTGCGCGCCGGGAAACGGGTATCACCGCAGGTCATCAAGGCCCTTCAGCGCACAGTCATCATCGGCAACGGCGGACCGCTGCTCGCCGGTGCGGCCCTCTCGGCGGACGCGGGGTACTCGGCCCGCTGCTGATCGCCGCCGGGCTGGGCGCGGTGGGACTGCTGCTGGCCTGGCTCGTGGGTCGGGTCTGACGCCTTACTCCGGCGGACTGCGGTCTCCCCAGTCGGGCCACGGTGTCGTTCTGACCGGACCACGGTGTGGTCTGCCCGGATCACGGTGTCGTTGTCCCGGCGCATCACCGGCCCCATCCGTCCGACGACGCGTCACCGCTCTCGCGGCCGAAGTGAAAAGCACATTTCACCGGCTCGGGCGGAGAAGGCGCCCTTCATCAACGCCCGCGATCGGCGCTGGGTGCTGGTGGAGGCGGTTTCGGCACCTGCTTTGAACCACAGTTTCAGTTGAAACTGTGGTTCAAAGGTCGGCAACCACTACGTGTCGACCTCCGCGCATTCGCCGTTCACCACGCGGCCGATCGTCCAGCGGGTGCACCCGGAGGTCCACCACATGCTCGACGGTTTCACCCTGAACACCCAGTACCCGGACGGCACCGGCGAAACCCGCGAGGTGGAGCGGGCCGCGCTGCCGGAGGTTCTGTCCGGGACCTTCGACATCGACCTCGACGAAGCGGACCCGAAGCGGCTCGTCGAACAGCCGTGGGGTGCGGACCAGCGCGTCTGAGCAGGTCAGACCCGTGAGCGGTTCGGGGTGCCACAGCGCCCCGAACCGCTCACGGGCCGATGTGGACGTGAGCGGACCAGCGCGAAGGCTCGTCCGGGTAGTGGGCCCGGAGCTGGCGGACCGCGTTGTGTAGCGCGTAGGCCGCGCGGTCGGTGTCGAAGACGTCGGTGAACAGGTCGGCGTAGACGTCCGCGTGGACCGCCACCGCGCTGTCCTCGTCGACCTCCCACAGGGTGCCGATGGTGTGGGTGTAGCCCGCGAAGCCCAGCGCGCCCGGCAGCGACACCGCCGCCGCGCACGGCTCGTCGGCCGCCGTCGCGCACTGGCCGAGGTAGCAGAACTCCGCTTCGTCCAGCGACACCTGGCCCAGCTCGACCAGGCCCAGCGGGCGCTGCGGGGATTCGCGGTCCAGCAGCATGCCCGCCGCCGGTTGGGTCGGGAACTGCGAGCTCGGCTCGCACACGTGCAGCCACGGGTGGTTCGGGATCATCCGCAGCATCTCCGCCGCGTTGGCCGTCTCCACCGCCGCGATCTCCGCAGACGGCCAGCGCTGCGCCAAGACCTGGTTCTGCCGCGGCAGCTCGCGCGCCACCAGCTCCGCCGACCCGGCCGCCACCAGCGGGGTCCCCGACTCCGGGACCGGCCGCTGGCTCGCCCGCAGCAGGCAGCCCAGCGTCGGCGTGTAGGAGGAGACGACCCTGTCCAGGGTGGACTCACCGGTGCGGGCGGTCGCCGCGTGCACCGGCAGGAACGCCGGGGCGCCGAAGGCGCTCCACCAGATCCGCGGCCACCGCGCGCCGGGCTCCGGGGTGCTCAGGTAGCCCATCCGGTCCAGCACCGGCCGGGCGAGGCGGCGCCACGTCCAGTCCAGGCCGTCGACCAGCACCTCGTGCTGGTCCTGGTGCGCGGCCGCCAGCATCTCGGCGGCGCGCTCGGCCGCCTCCTCCGGGGAGATCTCGGGCAGCGGCACGGTCAGCACCCGGCCCGCGATGAGCACCAGCGCGTCGCTGCGGTAGCGGCTGAGGTTGATCAGCACCGCCGAGCCCTCCGGCGCGGCCTCGGCCAGCTTCGCGATCGGGGTGCGCCGCAGGTGGTCGGGCTGCACCGCGCGGGCCTCGACCAGCAGGTCGTCCCAGGCGCGGGCCAGCCGCGCCCGGTCGTCGGACTCGGTCAGCCCCGGCTCGGCCACCGGGCGGTCCAGCAGCCGCCGCAGCCGGACCACCTCGTCGGCCAGGTCCGGGTGGGTGCGGTGCAGCTCGCCGAGCTCGCCGCCGGTGGGCAGGAAGTCGGCCAGGATCGCCGCCCGCCCGTGCTCCAGCAGCTCCACCGCCAGCTCCGGCTCGCCGCTCTCCACCGCGCACGCCGCCGCGTCCGCGGCGATCAGCGCCCACCGCTGCTGCGCGGCTGGCGGCGCCACGACGCGCTTGCCCCGGGTGACCAGCGGCAGCAGGTCCACGGCGTAGCTGAACGACTCCAGCGCCTCGGACCAGCGGCTGGCCTGCGCGCAGATTCGCCCGGCCAGCGCTGCTGCCCGCAACCGCTGGTCGGCGGGGGCGCTGTTCTGCTCCGCCGCCTCCATGAGCACCTTGCGCGCCCACCGGTAGTAGCGGCGGCGCCCGCTGCGCTGGTAGAGCGACTGCAGCGCGCGGCCCTGGTGGATCGCCGCGTTCGCGCGCTCGGGCGCGTCCAGTGGCATGGCGTTGAGGGCCTGCTCGAACAGCTCGATCGCCGTCTCGATGTCACGGGTCTTGGTGGACAGCCGGTACCGGTGCGCCGAGATGACGCCCAGCTGAGTCCACGCGGTCTGCTGCGCGGCCGGACCGCTCTTGGCGGCCTCCCGCGCCAGCTCCGCCGCCCGGTCCAGGTCGACGCTGTCCCCGTTGTGCTCGAAGCGCTCGATGAGCGTCGCGATCAGCGAGTTGAGCGCCGCACCGCGCTGCTCGGGTGCGGCCGCCTCGGTCGCCGCCTCGCCCGCGGTGACCGCGGTGTCGAGCACCTTGGCCTCGGCACCGTGCAGGAAGTGCCTGCGCAGCAGGGTCGCGTAACCGCTGAGGGCGATGGCCCGGTTGGGGTCGTCGGCGGACATCGCGCGCACCGCCGGGGCGATCGGGCGCAGCACCCGGCGCAGCTGGCTGGCCTCGCCGGTGGCGTCGACGTGCTCGACGGTGGTGGCCGCCAGGTTCCAGATCGCGGTGCCGAGCAGCGGGTGGCCGGTGTCGAGCACCCCGAGGACCCCGACCACCTCGCTGATCGCCGAGTTGAGGTCGGTCAGGTCGCCGTGCTCCCGGAACCGCAGCCGCAGCGCCCGCGCCAGCTGGCACAGCGCGCTGCGCCGCGGGTCGCCGTCGGCCAGCGCCCCGGCGCCGGAGCCGAGGTGCTTGATGGCCTCGTCCAGGTCGTCGGCGGAGCCGCCGCGCTCGTACCGGCGCAGCAGCGCCGCGCCCAGGTTGACCAGCAGCTCGGAGGTGGCGGCGTCGTTGGCCGGGGAGATCCGCGCGGCCTCCCGGAACACCTCGATCGACTCCTCGTCGGAGGCGGCCGAGTCGGCCAGCTGGGCGTGCAGCTTGAGGGCGTTGGCCAGTCTGATCAGCGCCATCGCGCGCCGCTGGTCGCGGCGCGGCGCCTGCTCGACGGCCTCCCGGGCGACCTGCGCGCTCTCCGCCGCGGTCGCCGCGCGCTCCGTCTTGGCCGCGAGGTCGGCCAGCGCCAACGCGAGGTTGCACTGGTAGAGGACGCGGTCGCGGTCGGTGTCGTGCGCGGCGGTGGTGGCCGACCGGTAGTAGCCGATGGCGTCCTCGAGGTCGGCCAGGTCGCCGGTGCGCAGGTGGGTCAGCTGCGCCGCGCTGCCCAGGTTGTTGAGCACGCCCGCGCGCGCCGGGTCGCTGTCGCGTAGCACGCCCGCGGTCGCGCGGAACACCTCGGTGACCCAGGGGAGTGGTTCGAAGTCGAGGGTGGTGACGATCTGGTTCATCACCGCGATCGCGTCGGCGTAGCGCTGCTCGGCGCTGCGCCGGGGGTCCGCTGCCGGAGCCGCGGGTTCCGGGGCCGCTGGCTCGGAGGTGGCTTCCTGCTCATCGGTGAACCAGCTGGAGCGGGTCCCGGCGCGACCTCCTTGACCTCCGGTCCAACGCTGCAGCCCGCCGAACCGCTCGCTCGCGCGGCTTGCATCGTCTGTCATCGGTATTTCTCCTGTGGCTTGCTCACCAGGGCCACCGCTCGGGAAGTTCGGTGGCGTAACACGCTACCGGCGCGCGGGGTCGCCGAATAGCCCATGTGCATCACCTGAGATCGCTCCGGTGGGCAGTTGCGCCCTCCGGAGCGGTCCGCTGATCTCCGAACCTACTCGGCCCGCGCGGCGGGGGGTTCTGGTTGAGATCATTAATACTGACGGCTAATGCGCAGTGCTGGAGTTCCGACTGCGCTTGATGGGGCCGGGGTGGCCGTTGTGCGGCGAACCGGCTGGAGTGCCCGGGTGGGGCTGCGGGAGCGGGAGCGGCGCGCGAGTTCTGGCGCCGAGCACGGTGGGTGTCGGGGGCGCGGCGCTGGGTGCTCGGGCGCAAATCTGCCTCCCCGTTCTGGATCGCGAATTCGAAGATCGAATTCTGCGGTTGGCGCTGACCGCTGGTGCCGATGTGAGCACAAGGGGTGAGGGGGTGAGAGCGGCTTCACCGAATTGACTCCGTTCGGCCCAGTCGTCCCGGGAATGCGATCGGGGGTGCCGGGCGTTGAGTCGCTCGTCACCCCGGCGGGCGCGCTGGCCGATCCGGCGGGGGAGTGTCAAGGGCCGTTCGGAGGGGTGCCGGAGTGCTGCGCGGAGGTGTCCCGAGGGGTTGCGCAAGGGTGCTCTGACCTGCTAAAAGCACGCTCCTGGTGGTCACGTCCGGTGATCGTGTTTTGCGCCACGAGGGTGATCGGGACGTGATCTCTTGACTGGCGGCGCGCTGGGGTTCACTCTGGTGCTCAACGCGGGGCTGGGCCGCCATCGGTGGGCCCCCTCGACAGCTGGCGAGGTTCCGGCTAGACTGCTACTTTGCGCTGCCCTCTTTCCGCCTACTCGTGCACCGGGTCGTAGGATTGCGGGCGCCACTTGCACCCTTGACAGCTGTGTTAGCGGACTGTGCGTTCGCGTAACGCGCGCTTTGATGACGCGGCTGTAGCCAGTTCAGAGTCCCGGAAGGACGCATCTTGGCAGTCTCCCGCGCGACCAAGGTCTCTGCAGCTTCCAACTACACGTCGGGGATCCCTGGGGCACCCAAGCGGGTCTCGTTCGCGAACATCCGCGAACCGTTGAACGTGCCGAACCTGCTAGACCTGCAGATCCAGTCCTTCGAATGGCTTGTCGGTAACGAAGCCTGGTTCCAGCGCCGGGTTGACGCCGGCGAGGAAGTTCCGGTTGGTGGTCTCGAGGAGGTCCTCGGCGAGATCTCCCCGATCGAAGACTTCTCCGGATCGATGTCGCTGTCCTTCTCCGACCCACGCTTCGACGAGGTCAAGGCCTCCGTCGAGGAGTGCAAGGACAAGGACATGACCTACGCCGCGCCGCTGTTCGTCACCGCGGAGTTCACCAACCACACCACTGGCGAGATCAAGAGCCAGACGGTGTTCATGGGTGACTTCCCGATGATGACGGACAAGGGCACCTTCATCATCAACGGCACCGAGCGCGTCGTCGTCTCCCAGCTCGTCCGGTCCCCCGGTGTGTACTTCGACCAGTCGGTCGACAAGACCACCGACAAGGACGTCTTCAGCGTCAAGATCATCCCCAGCCGCGGTGCGTGGCTGGAGTTCGACGTCGACAAGCGCGACACCGTCGGCGTCCGCATCGACCGCAAGCGCCGCCAGCCGGTCACCGTGCTGCTGAAGGCGCTGGGCTGGTCGGCCGAGGCGATCCGCGAGCGGTTCGGCTTCTCCGAGACCCTGATGGCCACCCTGGAGAAGGACCACACCGCCGGCACCGACGAGGCGCTGCTCGACATCTACCGCAAGCTGCGCCCGGGCGAACCGCCGACCAAGGAGAGCGCGCAGACCCTCCTGGAGAACCTGTTCTTCAAGGAGAAGCGCTACGACCTGGCCCGCGTCGGCCGCTACAAGGTCAACAAGAAGCTCGGCCTGGGCATGCCGTACGAGACCGGCGTGCTGACCGAGGAAGACATCGTCACCACGATCGAGTACCTGGTCCGCCTGCACGCCGGCGAGACCGACATGCCCGCTCGCGGTGAGGGCGAGGGCGCCACCGTGCCGGTCGAGGTCGACGACATCGACCACTTCGGCAACCGGCGCCTGCGCACCGTGGGCGAGCTGATCCAGAACCAGGTCCGGGTCGGCCTGTCCCGCATGGAGCGCGTCGTCCGCGAGCGGATGACCACCCAGGACGTCGAGGCGATCACCCCGCAGACCCTGATCAACATCCGCCCGATCACGGCGGCGATCCGGGAGTTCTTCGGCACCTCGCAGCTGTCCCAGTTCATGGACCAGACCAACCCGATCGCGGGCCTGACGCACAAGCGCCGCCTGTCCGCGCTCGGCCCGGGCGGTCTGTCCCGTGAGCGCGCGGGCATGGAAGTCCGCGACGTGCACCCCTCGCACTACGGCCGGATGTGCCCGATCGAGACGCCGGAAGGCCCGAACATCGGTCTGATCGGCTCGCTGGCGACCTTCGCCCGCGTCAACCCGTTCGGCTTCATCGAGACGCCGTACCGCAAGGTCGTCGACGGCCGGGTCACCGACCAGATCGACTACCTGACCGCCGACGAGGAGGACCGCTACGTCAAGGCGCAGGCCAACGCGCCGATCGACGACGACGGCCACTTCCTCGACGACCGCGTGCTGGGTCGCCGGAAGGGCGGCGAGGTCGAGCTGCTCGCCCCCACCGAGATCGACTACATGGACGTCTCGCCGCGGCAGATGGTCTCCGCCGCGACCGCGATGATCCCGTTCCTCGAGCACGACGACGCCAACCGCGCCCTGATGGGTGCGAACATGCAGCGCCAGGCGGTGCCGCTGCTGCGCAGCGAGTCCCCGCTGGTCGGCACCGGCATGGAGCTGCGCGCCGCGGTCGACGCCGGTGACGTGATCACCGCCGAGAAGGCCGGTGTGGTCGAGGAGCTGTGCGCCGACTACGTCACGATCATGGCCGACGACGGCACCCGCCGCTCGTACAAGATGCAGAAGTTCTCGCGGTCCAACCACGGCACCTGCATCAACCAGAAGCCGATCGTGAACGAGGGCGACCGCATCGAGGCCGGCCAGGTCATCGCGGACGGCCCGTGCACCCAGAACGGCGAGATGGCGCTGGGCAAGAACCTGCTCGTCGCGATCATGCCGTGGGAGGGGCACAACTACGAGGACGCGATCATCCTGTCCCAGCGCCTGGTGCAGGACGACGTGCTCACCTCGATCCACATCGAGGAGCACGAGGTCGACGCCCGCGACACCAAGCTGGGCGCCGAGGAGATCACCCGGGACATCCCGAACGTCTCCGACGACGTGCTGGCCGACCTCGACGAGCGCGGCATCATCCGCATCGGCGCCGAGGTCCAGGGCGGCGACATCCTGGTCGGCAAGGTCACCCCGAAGGGCGAGACCGAGCTGACCCCGGAGGAGCGGCTGCTGCGCGCCATCTTCGGCGAGAAGGCCCGCGAGGTCCGCGACACCTCGCTGAAGGTGCCGCACGGCGAGACCGGCAAGGTCATCGGCGTCCGCGTGTTCAACCGCGAGGACGACGACGAGCTGCCCCCGGGCGTCAACCAGCTGGTGCGGGTCTACGTCGCGCAGAAGCGCAAGATCCAGGACGGCGACAAGCTCGCCGGCCGCCACGGCAACAAGGGCGTCATCGGCAAGATCCTGCCCGCCGAGGACATGCCGTTCCTCTCCGACGGCACTCCGGTCGACATCATCCTGAACACCCACGGTGTGCCGCGACGGATGAACATCGGCCAGGTGCTGGAGACGCACCTCGGCTGGATCGCCTCCCAGGGCTGGTCCATCGACGGCGACGCCGAGTGGGCCAAGCGCCTGCCGGAGGAGCTCTACGACGTCGAGCCCGGCACCAACACCGCCAGCCCCGTCTTCGACGGTGCGCGGGAGGAGGAGATCACCGGTCTGCTGGCCTCCACGAAGCCGAACCGCGACGGTGAGCGCATGGTCGGCGGCGACGGCAAGGCCCAGCTGTTCGACGGGCGCAGCGGCGAGCCGTACCCGTACCCGACCGCGGTCGGCTACATGTACATCCTGAAGCTGTCGCACCTGGTGGACGACAAGATCCACGCCCGGTCGACCGGTCCGTACTCGATGATCACCCAGCAGCCGCTGGGCGGTAAGGCCCAGTTCGGTGGCCAGCGCTTCGGTGAGATGGAGTGCTGGGCCATGCAGGCCTACGGCGCCGCCTACACGCTGCAGGAACTGCTCACCATCAAGTCCGACGACGTGGTGGGCCGCGTCAAGGTCTACGAAGCGATCGTCAAGGGCGAGAACATCCCCGAGCCGGGCATCCCGGAGTCCTTCAAGGTGTTGCTGAAGGAGCTCCAGTCGCTCTGCCTGAACGTCGAGGTGCTCTCCAGCGACGGTGCGGCGATCGAGATGCGCGACAGCGAGGACGAGGACCTGGAGCGCGCTGCGGCCAACCTCGGCATCAACCTGTCCCGCAACGAGTCGCCGTCGGTCGACGACATCGCGCACTGATCCTCGCCGCCGGTCCGCGGGGCTGACCCCGCGGACCGGCGACCGACCCAACCTGGCACCTCTGCCGCAGTGCGGCAGCACCTTTCGACCAAGGGAGAAGACCCGACGTGCTTGACGTCAACTTCTTCGATGAACTCCGCATCGGCCTGGCCACGGCCGACGACATCCGCCAGTGGTCGTACGGCGAGGTCAAGAAGCCCGAGACCATCAACTACCGCACCCTGAAGCCGGAGAAGGACGGGCTCTTCTGCGAGAAGATCTTCGGTCCGACCCGGGACTGGGAGTGCTACTGCGGCAAGTACAAGCGGGTCCGCTTCAAGGGCATCATCTGCGAGCGCTGCGGTGTTGAGGTCACCCGCGCCAAGGTGCGCCGCGAGCGGATGGGCCACATCGAGCTGGCCGCCGCCGTGACCCACATCTGGTACTTCAAGGGCGTCCCGTCCCGGTTGGGCTACCTGCTCGACCTGGCCCCCAAGGACCTCGAGAAGATCATCTACTTCGCGGCGTACGTGATCACCGGGGTGAACACCGAGCTGCGGCACAACGACCTGTCCACGCTCGAGAGCGAGATCAGCGTCGAGCGCAAGCGGCTGGCCGACCAGCGCGACGCCGACCTCGAGGCGCGGGCCCAGAAGCTCGAGGCCGACCTGGCCGCGCTCGAGGCCGAGGGCGCCAAGAGCGACCAGCGCCGCAAGGTCAAGGAAGGCGCCGAGCGCGAGATGAAGCAGCTGCGCGACCGCGCGCAGCGCGAGCTCGACAAGCTCGACGAGATCTGGGAGACCTTCACCAAGCTGGAGCCCCGCCAGCTCATCGCCGACGAGGTCCTGTACCGCGAGCTCTACGACCGGTACGGCGAGTACTTCACCGGCGGCATGGGCGCCGAGGCCATCCAGTCGCTGCTGGCCAACTTCGACATCAACGCCGAAGCCGAGCTGCTGCGCGAGACCATCCGCAGCGGCAAGGGCCAGAAGAAGCTGCGCGCCCTCAAGCGGCTCAAGGTCGTGGCGGCCTTCCAGGCCACCGGCAACGACCCGAGCGGCATGGTGCTCAACTGCGTGCCGGTCATCCCGCCGGACCTGCGTCCGATGGTGCAGCTGGACGGTGGCCGCTTCGCGACCTCCGACCTCAACGACCTGTACCGCCGGGTGATCAACCGGAACAACCGCCTCAAGCGGCTGATCGACCTCGGCGCGCCCGAGATCATCGTCAACAACGAGAAGCGGATGCTCCAGGAGTCCGTGGACGCGCTGTTCGACAACGGCCGTCGCGGGCGTCCGGTCACCGGCCCGGGCAACCGGCCGCTGAAGTCGCTGTCCGACCTGCTCAAGGGCAAGCAGGGCCGCTTCCGCCAGAACCTGCTGGGCAAGCGCGTCGACTACTCGGGCCGTTCGGTCATCGTGGTCGGCCCGCAGCTGAAGCTGCACCAGTGCGGTCTGCCGAAGGAGATGGCGGTCGAGCTGTTCAAGCCGTTCGTCATGAAGCGGCTGGTCGACCTCAACCACGCGCAGAACATCAAGTCCGCCAAGCGGATGGTGGAGCGCCAGCGCCCGCAGGTGTGGGACGTGCTGGAAGAGGTCATCGCCGAGCACCCGGTGCTGCTCAACCGTGCTCCCACGCTGCACCGCCTCGGCATCCAGGCCTTCGAGCCGCAGCTGGTCGAGGGCAAGGCCATCCAGCTGCACCCGCTGGTCTGCGAGGCGTTCAACGCGGACTTCGACGGTGACCAGATGGCGGTGCACCTGCCGCTGTCGGCCGAGGCCCAGGCCGAGGCCCGGATCCTGATGCTGTCCAGCAACAACATCCTGTCCCCGGCGTCCGGCCGCCCGCTGGCGATGCCCCGCCTGGACATGGTGACCGGCCTGTACCACCTGACCAAGCAGGTGGACGGGGCCAAGGGCGAGGGCCTGGCGTTCTCCTCGGTCGGCGAGGCGATCATGGCCTTCGACCGCGGTGCGCTGGACCTGCAGGCCAAGGTCAAGATCCGGCTCCGCGACGTGGTGCCGCCGCGCGCGAACATCCCGGAGGGCTGGGAGCCCGGTCAGCCGTGGCTGGCCGAGACCACCCTGGGCCGGGTGTGGTTCAACGAGCTGCTGCCCGAGGACTACCCGTTCGTCGACGATTTGCTGCCGAAGAAGAAGCAGGCCGCGATCGTCAACGACCTCGCCGAGCGGTACCCGATGGTCACCGTGGCCCAGACGCTGGACAAGCTGAAGGACGCCGGTTTTCACTGGGCGACCCGCTCGGGCGTGACCGTGTCGATCTCCGACGTGGTCGTGCCGCCGAACAAGACCGAGATCCTGGACTCCTACGAGGCCAAGGCCGACCAGGTCGAGAAGCGGTACCGCCGCGGTGCGCTGTCCTACCAGGAGCGCAACGCCGAACTGGTCAAGGTCTGGACGGCCGCCAAGGACGAGGTCGCCGAGGCCATGGAGACCAACTTCCCGGAGGACAACTCGATCAGCACGATCGTGAAGTCCGGGGCCGCCGGTAACATGACCCAGGTCGTCCAGCTGGCCGGTATGCGTGGTCTGGTGTCGAACCCGAAGGGTGAGTACATCCCGCGCCCGATCAAGGCGAACTTCCGCGAGGGCCTGTCCGTGCTGGAGTACTTCATCTCCAACCACGGTGCCCGCAAGGGTCTCGCCGACACCGCGCTGCGGACCGCCGACTCGGGTTACCTGACCCGTCGTCTGGTGGACGTCTCGCAGGACGTCATCGTCCGCGAGACCGACTGCGGCACCGAGCGCGGCATCAAGATGCCGGTCGCGGAGCTGCTGCCGGACGGCAAGCTGCTGCGCGACGCGCACGTCGAGACCAGCGTCTACGCCCGCACCACGGCCGAGGACGTCACGGACTCGGACGGCAACATCGTGCTGGCCCGCGGTTCGGACCTGGGCGACCCGGCGATCGAGAAGCTGCTCGCCGCCAACGTCACCAAGGTCAAGGTCCGCAGCGTCCTGACCTGCGAGTCCGGCGTCGGCGTCTGCGCGGTCTGCTACGGCCGCTCGATGGCCACCGGCAAGCTGGTGGACGTCGGCGAGGCGGTCGGCATCGTCGCCGCCCAGTCGATCGGTGAGCCGGGTACGCAGCTGACCATGCGCACCTTCCACCAGGGCGGTGTCGCCGGTGACGACATCACCACCGGTCTGCCGCGTGTCCAGGAGCTGTTCGAGGCCCGCGTCCCGAAGGGCAAGGCGCCGATCGCCGACACCTCGGGCCGCATCCGGCTGGAGGACAACGACCGCTACTGGAAGATCACCATCATCCCGGACGACGGCGGTGAGGAGATCGTCTACGACAAGCTGTCCAAGCGGCAGCGGCTCGCGGCGATCTCGGTGGACGGCAGCGAGCGGCAGATCTCCGACGGCGACCACGTCGAGGTCGGTCAGCAGCTGCTCGAAGGCGCCGTCGACCCGCACGAGGTGCTGCGCGTGATGGGCCCGCGCGAGGCCCAGCTGCACCTGGTGCGCGAGGTGCAGGAGGTGTACCGGTCGCAGGGTGTGGGCATCCACGACAAGCACGTCGAGGTCATCGTCCGCCAGATGCTGCGCCGGGTCATCATCATCGACTCGGGTGCCACCGAGTTCCTGCCCGGTTCGCCGGTGGAGCGCTCGCAGTTCGAGGCGGAGAACCGCCGCGTCGTGGCCGAGGGCGGCGACCCGGCGTCCGGCCGTCCGGTGCTGATGGGCATCACCAAGGCGTCGCTGGCCACCGAGTCGTGGCTGTCGGCGGCCTCCTTCCAGGAGACGACCCGCATCCTCACCAACGCCGCGATCGAGGGCGCGAGTGACAAGCTGGTCGGCCTGAAGGAGAACGTGATCATCGGTAAGTTGATCCCGGCTGGTACGGGCATCAACCGGTACCGCAACATCCAGGTGCAGCCGACGGAGGAGGCGCGGGCCGCGGCGTACGCGATCCCGTCCTACGACGACAGCTACTACACCCCGGATGTCTTCGGCGCCGGCACCGGTGCGGCCGTCCCGCTGGACGACTACGACTTCGGGCGCGACTACCGCTGACCCGGAGCTGACCCGAAGGGCCCCTGTCCGACTCCTCCGGACAGGGGCCCTTCCTCGTGCCGGGGTGGGCTCGGCTGAACGAGTGATCGTGCTGACAGTTGCATGTTTGCTCTTCGGGTTCTCCCGCGAGCAGAGCCGCCGTTTCGTAAAGTCTCTTTCGGGTTTGACCTGTGGGGGAGGGCTTCGAAGTGGCGGATGCGTACATGGCGGGGAGCCTGGGCGAAGCGGCAGGCTTCGCGGGCGCCGGAGCGGCGCTGGGTGCGATCAGGCAGGAGAACGACCAGCTCTCCCAGGGGATCTCCGCTGGGCGGCTGAGAATGAACCCAGAAGCCGCGAACAAGGCCGCAGCTGCGTATGAACGCACGGCCGAAGACATCGACGACCTTGCCCAGAAGGCGCTTAAGTTGGCGCGCGTTGAGGGCTTGGGAGACTATTCCTCAGCTCAAGAGCTGGCTGCGAAGTTCGCGCAGAAGGCCACGAACGGTTCGAACGGTGCAGCGGACCTATTGGGTCAGCTACGAGACGAGTTGCTTCGGAAGGCGGATCTGTTCCGGCAGGCGGCGAAGGACTACGTTGCTACCGACGAGCAGATCGGTGAGGACTTGCAGAGGGGTAGTCAGGCGTGAAGAGGTTGTCCCGAGCGATGGTCGCCGCGTGGGCCAGCGCGGCTTTGTTGGCTGTTGCAGGTTGCAGTGCTCCTTCCGCGGAGAAGGAACCCGCTCCTGACACACAGCCGCAGGGCCTGACTGCGGTTGATCCGTGTACGTTGCTGACTCCAGAAGAGCTAGCGGAGTTCGGCTTTGAGAGCCCTGGTGAACCCGACACAGGCATCTCCTCCGAGCCTGGCTGTCGGTTCAACGGGCGGCCATTCAGAGCGACGTTCTCCAAGAATCAGGAGAAGACGGTCGAGGCACTCGGGAAGCAGGACAACTGGGCGAAGTTCGACTCGCTGGAGATCGATGGTCGTCCGGCGGCGAGTGCGGTCGACAAGAGCGCTACACAGGCTCGGCTCTGCTCGGCTTTCTTCGACGCTGGTGACGGCGTGATCATCATTGATGTCTCCGAGTTCCGTGACCAGGGGTTGGACGAGTGCGCTGAGGCTGTGAAGATCGCTGAGGCGATCGCGCCTCGGATGCCGAAGTAGCCGGACTGCTGCACGACTTGCTTCCCGGATGACAGCGCCCCATCCCGAGCGATTCGGGATGGGGCGCTGCTCGCACGGTGTCAGCGGTCGAGGTGGCCCGCCTTGACGTTGTCGAGGAAGGCCTGGAGCTGGGCCTTGGTGAAGACCAGGGCGCCCAGTCCGGGGGCCTTCGAATCACGAACGGCGGAGACGTCGGGCAGGTTCAGCGCCAACTCGACGCACTGGCCCTGCTCGTGGCTGTGGCTCGACTTGCGCCACCGGGCGCCGTTGAGTTCGGGCATTTCGAGGTTCTCCTTGCAGGTGTCTCACAGGGACATCGCAAGGCTATCCACGAACTCCACGGATTCTTCCGGTGTGAGGGCCACGTTCTTGAGCCGCGCGAACACCTCGGAGTAGTGGCTGATGTCGGCTGGCCGCTCCAGCCACACCGCTCCGCGTTGGTTCTCGAGGTAGACCGCGTCCATGTCGTCGTAGCCCTCTGGGAACCGGATCATCGAGAAGGAGCTGTTGCCGCTCGGGTACGCACCGATGCTGAACGGCACGACCTGGATGGTGATGTTGGGTCGATCGGCGGCCTTGATGAGGTAGCGAAGCTGTTCGCGCATCACCTCGGGGCCGCCCACCATGCGGCGCATCGCCGCTTCGTCGTGGATGACGTGCAAGTGCGTCGGGTGGTGCGTGCGGTTGATCCGGTCCTGGCGTGCCTGCCGCAGCTCAACGGCACGTTGAATGCTGCGTTCTTCAGCGTCGGGCCGGACCGCGGCGTATGTCTCGGCGTACTCGGGGATTTGGAGCAGGCCGTCGACGACTGTGGTCGAGTAGTTCCACAGTTCCGCAGCGTCGGATTCCAGGCCGACGTACTTCTCGAACCAGTCCGGCATGTTGTCGGAGTACATGGCCCACCAGCCGCGTTCGTTCGACTCCTCGGCCTGGCGGACGAGCGTGTCCGAGAGCGGGGCCTCGACTCCGTAGAACTGGCAGAGCAGGCGGACGTTGCGCGGCAGGATGACCTGCTTGCCGCCCTCGATGCGGTTGATCGTGGTCACGGTCAGTCCTGCGTACTTGGCGGCGTCGGCGACCTTCTTCCCGACCTGCTCCCGCAGGGCGCGCAGTTCGCGGCCGAGTTCCCTGCGGCGCAGGTTCGGCCCCGGGCCCTCGTCGTCCGGCAAGTCATCAGTCAAGTCGGCCATCGGGAATCTCCTTGTGGCGCAGTTCCGTCGTCGTGCTGAATCTTGCCGGATAAGTTTTCACATTGAAGTCGCCTGATCAGGTAATTGAGCTCATGTGTACACATGGAATAGCTTGATCAGTGTGCAGCCGGGAAGTTTCGATTCTGGCAGCGCAGCCCGTCCCGTCGGTCTTGCAGGGACAGCAATTGGCGGGGCGGGCCCTTTGTCCGGGCTGGTGCGGTGTTTGCCCCCGACCTCCGCCGCACCAGCCCACCTCGGTGACCGGGCGCCAGCGCCCCTCCCCGCGCGCCCGGTCACCGGTCAAAGCAGACCCAACACATCCCAGCAGCGGAGGTTGCCCATGTCCGATTACCTGACCTACGTCTGGCGCCCGATCACTGGAGGCCGCCACGCCTTCCCCGTCGCAGCAACGAAGTCCCCACCGGAGTCCACGGTAGACGCCTACTGCGGAGCCCAGACCGAAGCGAGCCAGCTGCACAACAGGTCCGAAGTGGACTGGATCCGCGAACCCTCGTGCAAGGAGTGCTGGCGCATCCTCGCCAAAAAACCCTCGTGAGTGGCAAAGGTCGTTATAGCCACCATCGTCGCTCACGAGTCTTGACCAGCCAAAACGCCCTCGTGAGTGGTGATGGTTGTTGGAGCCACCATCGCCGCTCACGAGTCTTGACCAGTCCTGACCGGCCGCAGCACGCCAGAGAAAGGCCATGGAACTCATGTTCTGGATTCAGCTGAGCACGTTCGTGCTGTTCAACGTCCTCATCCTTGCCCTGATCGCGACGCAGGTCCCGTTCGGGGGGTTGAGATTCGCTGCGGGGCAGCATGCGGGGGCAGGTGATGGTGAGTACACCGTCTGGCACCTCATAGCTGACATCGAAGCGGAGAGGGCCGAGGACCGTGGCGCCGAACGACGGCCCGCCCACGCTCGCGAACTCCCCGAGGACCCGCCGCAATTCCCGCGAACTGATCCAGACCAGCCGACAGGTCGACACCATCTCCGGGCCGCGTCAGCGGCCTGTGGCGGTCTCGATGGAGGGTAGCCGGTGTCGACGGGCCCAGGACGTCGGCGCTCAGCTGCTGTGGTGCCACAACCCGGTGCAGGAGGCGCAGAGTCCGGTGGAGGGGCCATGACCTCGCGGTTTCAATGGAACTCGGACATCTGATTCCGATGGAGGTTGCGGATCGTCGGTGTCCGACGCGCCGGTTCGGGTGGGGGTCTGGGGCGACTTCGATGGAAATCGGGGTCTGATCTCAAATGAGGTGATCTCAGTGAAGGCGCCCCGACGCATCACCGGCGTGTCGGGTGCCCGACACACCGGTGGTCGCAGTTTCAATTGAAACTGCGAATCATCCGGCGACCCGCCCGAGAGGGCCGGTGAGATCACCTCGATGGAAGTTGCCGTGGGGGGTGCAGGGGTCCCGTCGAGCCAGGGGTTACTCCACAGTTTCAATTGAAACTGCGAGTTGATCACCCGCCTGCCGGTGTGGCCGGGAATCAGCCGTCCTCGGTGCCCGGTACCCGCTGCGGCACGTCCTCCGACGCGATGTCACTGGAGATCAGACGTCTGGTCTCCAGTGACATCGCACCCGGTGACGCCGGACGGCCGGGCGGGGGTCAGTCTGCGACGGCCTCGGGGACCGTTGAGTAGACCATGCGCTTGTTCGGGTGTTCGGCGACGGTCCACATCGCGCCGAGGGTGGTGCCGCCCTGGCCGGTCTGCCAGTGGGAGAGGTCCTCCGGGCCGATGGCGGCGGGCTGGCGGGTCTCCGCGGTCAGTTCCTCGTCGGAGAAGTCGGTCTTCGTGGTCTGCACCAGTGCGCCGTTCGTGCTCCCGCCCAGGCTCTGGCTGAGGTACCAGCGGTCGTTGAACCGGGTGGCCCCTTGGACGTTGGTGATCGGGAGCTTGTGTGCGGCGTCGGCCTGCCAGCGGTAGTCGGGGTCGGTGATCTGCTCCTTGTCGCCGTCGAGGGAGTCGGCGATCGCCCAGGCCGCGACCCGCCCGTTGCTGGTCACCGCCTCGTCCGTGCCGTCGCAGTACTCCCCGGCGATGATGTGGTCGGTGCCGCTGCGGTCGAGGCTCGCGTACGAGAAGCTCGGCGCCACGTCCTGCGGGGTGCACTCATCGCCCTTCGCGCTGGTGACGGTCCAGGACGCCACCTGCGGCATGACGTAGCGGTAGCCGTGCCCGTAGTAGGTGCCGGATCGGCGGCCGATCTCGCTCGGGTCCTCGGTGGTCCCGTTCTCCGCGGCGCCGAGGTCGTAGATGTGGCGCATGTCGAAGACCCGGAAGCCGCGGTCGGTGTCCGCGACGTACAGGAAGTTGCCGTACCAGACCATCCCGCCCGCGTGCAGCGACTTGCCGTCACCGGTCTGCTTGTACCGGAGGCTCATGTAGCTCGGGTTGCCGTAGGAGTTGATGGTCGGGTAGACGAGCAGGACGTGCCGGTAGACGCCGGTGGCGGGGTCCAGGAACGTGACGCGGACGCCCTTCTCGTACTCGTCCTCCTCGTCGTCGACCCCGTCCTTCGCGCTGCTGTCGTACCAGGAGATCAGGACGGGCTGGTTCTTCTCGCCCCAGTGCTGGTCGTCCTGCGCGTCGGCGACGGTGGTCACGCCCTGCGGCGTCCACAGGCCGGTCGAGTTGTCCCCCGAGGTGAAGCAGATGCTCCTGTCCACGGTGCTCAGCTGGGGTTGGGACGCCGCGGAGTTGCACGGGGTGTAGGGCTTGCCGATGGTGCCCTTGCGGTTGGCGTCGGCCATGATCTTGCCGACCCCCGCCTTGGTCAGCTCGGTGTCGAGCTTGGCCACCCGGTCCTTGAGCTCGGTGCCCAGGCTGTTCGGGCGCAGGTCGAAGTTCTCCAGGTTCAGGGTGGGGTCCGCGACCGCGTGCGCGGGAGCTGCGGTGACCAGCAGGCCGAGTGCGACCGCGCTGGCGGTGACCAGGCTGCGCAACCTCGTAGGCATCGCGCCATCCTTCCGCTCCAGTTGTGCCTCGGCGGCGCCGAGGGCCGCGCGGAAGCTTAGAACGGCTGGCGGCCGGTGATCGTGTTCAAACCGACAAAGCGGCTGTTGGGGTGAAGAGTTCGCCGTTACTGCAAAAGTTTCACGATCGACGTGACAAATCCCGCGAACGCGCCCGGCGAACGGGTATCGGGGCGTTGGCGCTGGGCGGCGGCAACAGGCGCGTCAGGCCAGCGCAGCCGAGGGGTGGGGTGGCGCGGTGCCGCGGGTTACCGTGGCGGCGGTCGGTTCCGGCCGATCGGGCTGTGGCGCGGGCATGCCGTGTCGTCGAGGGGCCGACGCGGCATGCCCGGCCAGCGGTCTCAGCCCGTGCCGGAGCGGGGGCTCAGCCCTCCAGCTCGGCGAGGGCCTTGCGGACCCGCTCGACCTCGGCCTCCAGCTCGGCGAGCTTGGCCTCGTGCTGCTGGCGGGCCTGGTTGATCACGTCCTCGATGGTCTCCGAGATGTCCTGGTGCAGCTCGGCGGCGGCCTTGGACACCGCGGCGGCGGCGACCGGCAGGCCCTGCACGACCCGCTTGCCCGCGTGCAGCAGGTCCGCCTGCCACTCGCCGTCGGCGGTGCCGGTGACCGTCAGCGTGAGCTCGACCGTGCGGGTCTTCTTCGCGTTGCTCTGCTTGCGGGCGCGGGGCTTCTTGGGGGCCGCCTCGGCCGGTGCTGCCTCCGGCTGCGGCGTGGGAGCGGCCTGAGCCTGGGTGTCCGCGGCCGGGGCGTCCGCGGTCGGCTCGACCGGGGACGGCGCCGACTCGGGCTGGGTCGCGGCGTTCTCGGTGCTCGACTGTTCCTCGGTCAACTCTGTCTCCTGTGTCTCGCGGCGGGGAAGAACCAGAATAGAACAGGTGTTCCCCTGCTGTGCTGTGGACATGCCGGGCAGGTGCCCGATCGGGTCACCGCTGCAGGACGGCGACCAGTGCTTGCAGCGCGGGGCGGAAGGCGTGCTCCGCCGGGGCGGCGTAACCGACCACCACGCCGGGCGGTCGGGCCTCCGCGCGCACCCAGTGCGGCCCGAGTACCTCAAGTTCCACCGAGTGCTCCCGCGCCCGGGTCAGGACTTCTCGCTCCGTCGGTCCCTCCGGGTCGAGCTGCAAGGTGATGTGCAGTCCGGCCGAGATCCCGGCCGGGTGGGGCCGGTGGTTCGCGCGCAGGTCGTCCAGCGCGGCGACGAGCAGCTCCAGCCGCTTCCGGTACGCCGCGCGCGATCGGCGGACGTGCTGATCGTATGCGCCCGACCGGATCAGCTCCGCCATGGCCAGCTGTTCGAACAGCGGCGCGTGCAGCCCGCTGTTGATCTTGAGCGCGCGGACCGGCTCGACCAGCTGCGGGGGCAGCACCAACCACGCCAGGCGCAGCGCCGGGGCGAGCGTCTTGCTGGCCGTCCCCGCGTACGCGACGTGGTGCGGCGCCATGCCCTGGAGCGAGCCGACGGGCTGGCGGTCGAAGCGGAACTCACCGTCGTAGTCGTCCTCGACGACCAGCAGGTCCTCGGCCTTGGCTCGCTGCACCAGCGCCATCCGCCGGGCGGAGCTCAGCGCGACGCCGAGCGGGAACTGGTGCGCCGGGGTCACCACCACCGCCCCGCTGCGCACCTGCTCGACGTCGATGCCGTCGTCGTCCACGGGCACGCCGCGCACCGCCGTGCCGAGGCTGGCCGGGATGGTCCGCAGCTGCGGCGCGGACGGGTCCTCGAAGTCGATCGAGTTCACGCCCTGGTCGTGAAGGGCCTTGCTGAGCAGCGACAACGCCTGCGTGTAGCCGTTGCAGACGATGATCCGCTCCGGCGCGGCGGCCACCGCCCGGACGCGCCCGAGGTAGTCGGCGAGGGCCTCGCGCAGCAGCGGGTGCCCCTGCGGATCGCCGTAGTCGAGGTCGTCGGCCGGGATGTTCCGCAGCGCTCGGCGGCTCGCGGCCAGCCAGTCCCGACGCGGGAACGCGCTCAGGTCCGGCCGCCCCGGTCGGAAGTCCCAGCGCGCGGCGGACGGTGCCGGGGACGGCGGGGCGTCGACCGGGTCCGGCTCGGCGAGCCGCGCGGCCACCGTGGTCGGGGCGCCCTGCCGGGACAGCAGGAAGCCTTCGGTGATCAGCTGGTCGTAGGCGCGGGTGACAGTGCCGCGCGCGACGCCGAGCTCCTGCGCGAGGGCGCGGGTCGACGGCACCCGGGAACCGGCGGGCAGGCGTCCCTCGCGGATCGCGGTGCGCAGCGCCTCGGCCAACCCGCGGCTGTCCGGGCGTCCTGGGGCCAAGCCCAGGTCAGCAGGGGCCCATCCAACCGTCACGCCTCCCGACCCTAGAGGATCGGCGCCAGCCCGGGCGCCACCCTGCAGGCCGACATGTCCGATCGGCGCCGTGGGGTGATCATCGCTACACACCCGGTCATCGGATCCGTCCCTGCGCCCCGCCCGCCGTTGGTACTGTTTCTCGCCGCAGCGCAAGTGGAATCGTGGCAGGGGACAGGTGACCGAGGGCATCGAGCGGAGCATCGCCGACACCGAGCGGATGGTCCGCGACTGGCGGGAGCGGGCTGCGGAGAAGGCCGAGAAGTTCGGCCAGCTGCAGCATGAGATCGAGCAGATCGTGGTCACCCAGACGTCGCGCGACGGCGCGATCCAGGTGACGGTGGACTCGAACGGGATGCTGCAGGCGCTGGAGCTGTCGGAGAGCGCGGGGAGCCGTCCGATGGCCAAGCTCGGCGCCGAGATCATGCGCACGGTGCAGCTGGCGCAGTCGAAGGTCCCCGACCTCGTGCAGCAGGCGGTCAGCGGCACGGTCGGCGAGGAGGACCCGGCCGCGGCGCACATGGTGAGCGAGTCCCGCAGGTTCTTCCCGGAGCCGCCGGAGGACGAGGACGAGCCGGAGCGCACCGCCGGTCTGCAGGAGATGGACGTGCAGCTGGAGGACGACTACGAGCCGCCTCCGCCGCCACCTCAGCAGCCGCCCCAGCCGCCGCGGCGGCGCCCGGTCGAGGACTTCGACGACGACGACTTCGGCAACGATTCGTTCCTGCGCTGAGGACATCACTGACCTGGGGGAGATCTGGCGATGCCCGACGAGATGAACGTCGTCATCGAGAACCTGCGCACGCACGCGTCCAAAGTGGATACCGTGGTCGACCAGCTGAACGTCGCGGTCGACGCGTCCCAGCAGGTGAAGCTGGACAACGGCGCGTACGGGGTGCTGTGCCAGCCGTTCGCGGCGCTGATCGACATGGTGGAGCAGAAGGGCGTCGACGCGCTCACCAAGGCGGTCGAGGCCATGGAGCAGGTGGCCGAGGAGGTCCGCGGAGCGGCCGAGGACTACCAGTCCGTCGACGACGACAACCGCGACCTCATCGGGGGCATCGAAGTATGAGCCCCCGCCCGAACCACACCCAGTTGCTGGACCCCCGGCGTGTCACCCCCTCCCCAACCGCACCTCAGGGGACCGTGACGCAACCCAGCCGCGGCAACCTCGAAACGCAACCTCACCTTCCCCGCCACCACCACGGTGAATCGCGGAGAGGCGGTACCGGAGGCGGTACCGGAGGCGGAACAGCATGAGCAATCCGCTGATCGCGCAGCCCGAGAAGTCGGGTGGGGACGGCTTCTTCACCGAGGGCGACGGGTGGACCAGCGGCATCGGCATCATCGATGCGGTCCAGGGCGTCTCCGAGCTCGACGACGGCGCCAACTGGGTCGAGTCCGGCCTGGCCTACGGCGGCATGGCCATGGAGATGGTCGGCATCATGACCGACCCCGTCGGCACCCTCGCGTCGTACGGGGTGGGGTGGCTGATCGAGCACGTCCAGCCGCTGCAGGACGCGCTGGACTGGCTGGCCGGTGACCCGGCCGGGGTCGCTGCCTACGGGCAGACCTGGTTGAACGTGTCGCAGGCGGTGACCGCGGCGGCCACCGCCTACCAGGAGGCGGTGGTGGCGGACACCGCGTCGTGGACGGGGCAGGCCGGGGACGCCTACCGCCAGCTGGCCGCGGAGAAGGGCGAGGCCATCGCCGGGGCGGCCAAGCTCTCCGGCACCATCAGCTCCGTCGTGACGACCATGGGCGAGGTCGTCTCGTTCGTCCGCGACTTCGTCCAGCAGCTGGTCACCGACTGCATCTCCCAGCTGATCAGCTACCTGGTCGACGCCTTGACGCCGCCGCTGGCCGGGGCGGTGAAGGCGATCCCGAAGGCGATCCGGTTCATCTCCAAGACGGTCAGCCGGATCGCCGAGATCATCTCGAAGCTGATCAAGACGATCAGCAACGTGGCCCCGAAGCTGGCCAGGATGGTCGAGGTCTTCGCCGAGGTGATGAAGGTCCTCGGCAAGCTGGTGGGTAAGGGCGCGCAGGGCATCACCAAGATCGCCGACAACCTCGACATCATGGGCAAGCTGTCCGGCAAGATGGCGGACAAGTTCGCCGAGAGCGCTTGGAAGAAGTTCGACGACGTCTTCGGCACCGACGTCGTGGGCAAGCACAACGCCAAGTTCGGCGGCCCGGACCTGCCGGGCAGCGACTCCGACGACTCCGGCGACAGCCCGAGCACCCGCCCGGACGGCGGAACGGGCTCCGGCTCGACGGACGCCGGAACTCCCGGCGGCGGCCCGGATTCGGGTGGTGGTCCGGATTCCCTCGCGGGCGACGGGCCAGCTGCAGGTGGCGGCCCGGAGCCGGGCGGAGGCTCGGACTCGTTGCGCGGCGGCGACCGCGGTACCGGCGCGCCCGGCGGCGGTCCGGACACTCCTGGGCCGGGGGAACGGCCTGGCTCATCGTCCTCAGTGGATGCTGGTGGAGGCGGTGACGGGTCAGCGGATTCCCCGCGTTCCGCGCTGTCGGACGGTTTCGGGGAGCGCGCCGGCGGCCCGAACCCTGGCTCCACTCCTCCGGACCAACCGAACTCCGGTGGTCCCTTCTCAGACCGGCCGAGTTCCGACGGTCCGCTCTCGGACCGGTCGAGCCCCGGTGGCACGTCCTCGGGCGGTCCGGCGCCGGACGGGCCGAACCCGGGGAATTCGCACAGCGGCGGCACGGCTCCGGGCGGTCCGAACCCCGGCGGTTCGCACAGCGGCGGACCGGTGTCCGGCGGTACGCCTTCCGGCAGCCCAGGTGGGTCCGGCGGACCGCAGACCGGAGGCCCTGGTCCCGCCGGTTCGCACTCGGAGAGCCTGAGCTCCGGCGGCGGGAACGCGGGCGGCGGCAATCCCGGTGGAACGCATCCGGGCGGTGCGCCGAACCCAGGCGGTCCGCCCCCGGGCGGGACGGACACCGCTAGGCCGAACTTCGCTGGCCCCAACCCAGGTGGGATGGGCTCCAGCGGCTCCAACCCGGGCGGTGCGACCTTCGGCGGCGGCCCGACCCCTGGTGGGGGCTCGGGCATGGGGCCCGTCGCGGGATCCGGCACGCCCGGCGGCCCAGCCGGGCACGGCTCGAACACGCCGAACACGCCGGCTGGCACCTCCTCCGCAAACGTCGACGCGCCAGCCCGAGCACCCGAGATGGGGCCCGCGGCGCCCGTCACCGGACCCCCGCCCGGCCGCTCCGACCAGTCGAGCAGCGGCGCAGGTGCGGGACCGGTCGGCGGCGGAGCCGCCGGAGGACCAGCAGGCGGCGGCAGCACCCCGACCGCCGGAGGCGGCGGCCGCGCCGGAGGCGGGTCCGGGTGGACCGGCACCCCGGGCAGCCC
>NZ_JBEPDU010000017.1:0-116805 GCF_040300525.1 Saccharopolyspora sp. NPDC000359
CGCCCACTTCGGACACCAGCTTGACGTGGATCCGCGCCCGGGGGTTGGCGTTCTTCAGGTCGTGGATCAGCTGCGCCAGGTCCTCGATCGAGTAGATGTCGTGGTGCGGCGGCGGCGAGATCAACCCGACGCCCGGCGTGGAGTGCCGAGTCTTGGCCACCCACGGGTACACCTTGTGCCCGGGCAGCTGGCCGCCCTCACCGGGCTTGGCGCCCTGCGCCATCTTGATCTGGATGTCGTCGGAGTTGACCAGGTACTCGCTGGTCACGCCGAACCGGCCGGAGGCGACCTGCTTGATCGCCGAACGCCGCGAGTCGCCGCCGGGGTCCGGGGTGAACCGCTCGGCGTCCTCGCCGCCCTCACCGGTGTTGGACTTGCCGCCCAACCGGTTCATCGCGATCGCCAGCACCTCGTGCATCTCCTGCGAGATCGAGCCGTAGGAGATGGCGCCGGTGGCGAACCGCCGGACGATCGACGACACCGGCTCGACCTGCTCGATCGGCACCGGTTTGCGCTCGCCCTCGCGGAACTTGAACAACCCGCGCAGGGTCATCAGCTCGCGGGACTGGTCGTCGACGGCCTTGGTGTACTCCTTGAACACCTCGTAGCGACCGCTGCGGGTGGAGTGCTGGAGCTTGAACACAGTCTGCGGGTTGAACAGGTGCGGCTCTCCCTCGCGCCGCCACTGGTACTCGCCGCCGACCTGCAGCGTGCGGTGCGGGGCCTGCACCCCGTCGGACGGGTAGGCGCGGCGGTGCCGCTCGGCGACTTCCTGCGCCAGCACGTCGAACCCGACCCCGCCGAGGCGCGAGGTCGTGCCGGTGAAGCACTGTCGCACGACCTCCTCGCCGAGCCCGATCGCCTCGAAGATCTGCGCGCCGGTGTAGGAGGCCACAGTGGACACGCCCATCTTGGACATGGTCTTGCGGACGCCCTTGCCCAGCGCCTTGATGAGGTTGTCGGTGGCCTGCTTGGCGTCCACGCCGCGGATCGCGCCGGAGCGCACCATGTCCTCGACGGTGGCCATCGCCACATACGGGTTAACGGCGGCGGCGCCGTAACCGATGAGCAGGGCGACATGGTGCACTTCCCGGACGTCGCCGGCCTCGACGATCAGCCCCACCTGGGTGCGCTTCTTCTCGCGCACCAGGTGGTGGTGCACCGCACCGGTGGCCAGCAGCGACGGGATCGGCGCGTGCTCGGCGTCGGCGGTGCGGTCGGAGAGCACCAGCACGTGCGCGCCGTCGGCGACCGCGGCGGAGACCTCCTCGCAGATCTCGTCGAGCCGGGTGCGCAGCGCTTCCCCGCCGCCCGCGACGTGGTAGGTCATCGACACCACGGCGGGCTTGAGGCCCGGGCGGTCGCCGTCGTCGTTGAGGTGCACGATCTTGGCGAGCTGGTCGTTGTCCAGCACCGGGAACGGCAGCGCCAGGTTGCGGCAGGCCGCCGGGTGGTGGTCGAGCAGGTTGTGCTCCGGCCCGACGTGGGTGCCCAGCGAGGTGACCAGCTCCTCCCGGATCGCGTCCAGCGGCGGGTTGGTGACCTGCGCGAACAGCTGGGTGAAGTAGTCGAACAGCTGGCGCGGCCGCTCGGAGAACGCGGCGAAGGGCACGTCGTTGCCCATCGAGCCGATGGGTTCGGCGCCGGTGGTGGCCATCGGCTTGAGCAGCACGCCGAGTTCTTCCTGCGTGTAGCCGAAGACCTGCTGCCGGTGCACCAGCGAGTCGTGCGAGGGCAGCTCCCGCTCGCGGTCGGGCAGGTCGGCCAGCCGCACCACGCCCGCGTCCAGCCACTCCTGGTACGGGTGTTCGGTGGCGAGTTCGCCCTTGATCTCGTCGTCGTCGATGATGCGCCCGGCCGCGGTGTCGACCAGGAACATCCGGCCCGGCTGCAGGCGGCCCTTGCGGACGACCTCGTGCGGCTCGAACTCCAGCACGCCGACCTCGCTGGCCAGCACCACCAGCCCGTCCTCGGTCACCCAGTACCGGCCGGGGCGGAGGCCGTTGCGGTCCAGGACCGCACCGATCTGCGTGCCGTCGGTGAAGGCGACCAGGGCCGGGCCGTCCCAGGGTTCCACCAGGTAGTTGTGGAACTCGTAGAACGCGCGGCGAGCCGGGTCCATCTCGGCGTGGTTCTCCCACGCCTCCGGGATCATCATCAGCACCGCGTGCGGCAGCGACCGGCCGCCCAGGTGCAGCAGTTCCAGCACCTCGTCGAAGGTCGCCGAGTCGCTGGCGCCCGGGCTGGCGATGGGGAACAGCCGCTGCAGGTCACCGGGGATCAGGTCGGTGGCCAGCATGCTCTCGCGGGTCCGCATCCAGTTGCGGTTGCCCTGGACTGTGTTGATCTCGCCGTTGTGCGCGATGTAGCGGTACGGGTGCGCCAGCGGCCACGACGGGAACGTGTTGGTGGAGAACCGGCTGTGCACCAGCCCGATGGCGCTGGCGAACCGCTCGTCGCCGAGGTCCGGGTAGAACGCGCCGAGCTGGGCCTCGGTGAGCATGCCCTTGTACACGATGGTGCGCGCGGACAGGCTCGGAAAGTACACGTCGGCTTCGTGCTCGGCGCGCTTGCGGACGCAGAAGGCGCGTCGCTCCAGCTGCAGCGGCGTCTCCTCGGCGTCGTGCCCGAGGAAGAGCTGGCGGAAGCTCGGCATCGTCTCGCGCGCCGAGGTGCCCGCGCAGTCGGGGGCGACTGGCAGGTCGCGCCACCCGAGCAGTCGCAGGCCCTCCTCGGCCACGATCCGCTCGATGGTCCCCGCCGCGCGCGCTGCGTCGTCGGGGTCGGCGGGCAGGAACGCCGTGCCGACCGCGTAGGCACCGCGTTCGGGCAGTGCGAAGGGCACTTCAGCGCGGAAGAACGCGTCCGGCACCTGGGTCAGCAGGCCCACCCCGTCACCGGTTTCGGGGTCGGCTCCCTTGGCACCGCGGTGCTCCAGGTTGCGCAGTGCGGTCAGGGCCTTCTCGACCAGCTCGTGGCTCTGCCGACCCTGCAGGTCGGCGACGAAGGCGACACCGCAGGCGTCGTGTTCGTGGGCCGGGTCGTACAGACCACCGGCCGCGGCGCTGCGTTGCGCCACGCTTCTTGCATGGTGGGAAAGGGGCATCGTACCTCCCGTCGTCAGGCCGCGGTCCGCAGCAGGGCATGACTCACCCGCGGCGGAGCCGCAAGAACCTTTGGGGGCACTGACAAAAGGATGCGCCGTTGCACTCTTGGTCAGTTTGAGGCACTCTACATATCGAGCGCCCGGAAAGCTACCGTCAAGTAACACCGAATCAAGCGAATGTTACTCGGCTCCCAGGTGTTGGGACAGCGCTGTCGCACTCCCTGCGAGCTCGGGGAATTCTGCACCACGACACTGTCCATACGCGACTACCCGGCGCGACGAGTGGCGTTGTTCACGATCTCCTTGCGGCGGCGGCGAAGTCCCGCGGGGCGGCTTCGGAAGCGGTCCAGCACCAGGCTTTTCGCGCCCGACCAGGCAAGACCCACCTGATCGCCAACGAGTTCCGACCTCCGGGAGCAGCCGCTCCCAGAGGCGAGGTCTCAGCGCGGTTCCGGGCGGAGCCGCTCGTCCACCAGTACTGAGGGATCCGCCGGAGTACTCGCGATCGTGCGATTCCGGACGAAAAGACCGAGCAGCGCCAACAGCAGCAAGCCCAGCAGCAGGTACGGGTTGCCGAAGAAGTGCTCCACCGGGGTCCACGGAGGACCGGTCGGCAACGACTTGAACACGGCGGCCAGCACGGTCACCAGGGTGAGCGCGGCGACGGCCAACCACCACGGGCTGCGCAGCCGAACGGCGTAACCGAGCATCACCAGCAGCGCCGGTGCGCACCACACCCAGTGGTCCGACCACGACGTCGGCGAGACCAGCAGCGCCAGCAGGCCGTTGGCCACCACCGCGAGGGACGGCTCGGTGCGGCGCACGGCGTGGGCCACCACCGCCGCGCAGGCCAGGGAGAGCAGCAGCCACAGGCCGTTCTGCACCGACGACGGCAGCTCCAGGCGGGCCAGCCCGCCCATGATCGACTGGTTGGTGTGGAAGGCCGAACCGCTCACGCCGTGCGCCGGTCCCTTCCCGAACCAGTACTCCACCGCGGCCTGGTAGTTCAGCGCGAAGCCCACCGCGGTGGCCAGCACGGCCGTGGCCACCGCGGTCACCGCCGCGCGGAACTCCTTGCGGAACACCAGGAACAGCAGGAAGGCGGCCGGGGTGAGCTTGATCGCCGCGGCGACGCCGATCAGCAGTCCGCGCGGCCAGCGCGGGTTGATCGCCAGGCAGTCGACGACGACCAACCCCATCAGCGCGATGTTGATCTGCCCGAGCCCGAACGAGGCGTAGACCGGCTCCAGGAACAACGTCCAGGGCAGCAGCGCCATCGCCACCGCGAACGCACCGCGCCGCCCGACGGCGGCCCACATGTGCCGGGTGACCAGGTACAGCGCCGCGCCGATGGCCAGCAGGTCGACCAGGTACAGCGCGACCAGCCCGACCACGAACGGCAGCAGCGCGAACGGCATCAGCGGCAGCAGCGCGAACGGCGGGTACACCCAGGGCAGGACGCGCCCGATGCTGACCGTCGGGGCGGTGTTCATGATGTCGCCCCCGGCCAGCCAGGTGTGCACCGCCCAGCGGTAGACCTGGTAGTCGATGGCCGAGCCGTGGTCCAGGCCGGCCCGCCGCATCACGAGCAGCAGCACGGAGGAGATGACCAGCAGCGGCACCGACGCCACGATGATGCCGCGTGAGCGCCGCACCACGAACTCGCGCAGCCGGGCCGGGAGTTCACCGAGGTCAAGCACAGGATGGCCGGATTTGAACTGCACCGTGGCCACACCGGGTCCTCTCGATCGGGCGACCGACGTCGATCACCGGTGCGTGATCGGCTGATCACGCCGCGTTCGCCTGGGTCGCGGGAATACCCCTTGAAGAACCGGAAAACTTTAACGCACCGAGCCCTCGCCCCAGCGCACGGCTCGCCGGGAACCCTCGGTCATCGGACGGCTCCGTCGAGCGACCCCAGCAGCTTGGCCAGCAGCGAGCCCAGCTGCTCGCGCTCGTCAGCCCGCAGCGGTTCAAGCAGCCGACGCTCGCGCTCCAGCTGCGCCGGGAACAGCCGGTCGATCAGCTCGCTCCCGCGCTCGGTGAGCTGCACGTCGACCTCCCGGCGGTCGCGCTGGGACGCGGTGCGGCTGATCAGGCCCTCGCCCTCCAACCGGGCGAGCCGCTTGGTGGTGGCCGCCCCGGAGGACAGCGTCTCCCGGGTGAGCTGGCTGGGCCGCAGCCCTCCCCCGGCCCGCCGCAGGGCGCTGAGCACCTCGAACTCCATCCGGGACAGCCCGATCTCGGCGAACGCGGCGTCGTCGAGCTGGTTGGTCAGCGCGTTGAGCCGCCGCACCCGACCGATCACGTCGATCGGGGACACGTCGAGGTCCGGTCGCTGCTCGCGCCACTGCGCGCAGATCCGTCCGACCGCGTCGTCCACCGTCACTCCTTCACGGGTAAATCATCTGGTAATATTTTACTAGTGAACGTTTCCGACCGCGCCGCGCCCGACTCCGCCCTAACCCGCCTGCGCCGGACGCTGCGCGTCCGCGACGCGCTGAGGTACACGCGCACGGTCGGTGGGGTCGCGGTTCCCGCGCTGCGGATCGGGGTGTCCTTCGGCGTCCCGATCGCCGCGCTGGCGGCACTCGGCCGGGTGGACCTGGTGCCCTTCGCCGCCTTCGGCGCGTTCACCTCGCTGTACTGCCGGGTCGACACCTGGTCCCACCGAGCGCGCCTACTCCCGCTGATCGCGCTGGGACTGGTCGCGAGCGTGGCCACGGCAACGATGATCGCCGCCACCACCGACGACGCCCTCATCGGGGTCCTGGTGCTCACCGCGATCGCGACGCTCGGCAAGCTGGCCGCCGACGTGCTGGAGTTCGGCCCGCCCGGCGGCCTGATGTTCGTCTTCGCGGCCGGGGCCGCCGCCTACGCCACGCAGGACTGGTCGAGCACAGGCCTGCACATCGAGGTCACCGCCGCCTCCGCCGCGCTGTCGGTCGCGCTGAGCCTGCTCGGCAACCTCCTGCACCCGACCGGCCCGCACCGCGTCGCCGCAGCTCGCGCGCTGGTGGCCGTCGCCGACCACCTCGACAGCCCCAGCCCGGCCACCCGCCACCGCGCGCACCTCGCGGTGCACCGGGCCTCAGCGGCACTGCGCGGCCCCGGGCGCACCGCCAGCACCCTGCGCGCCCACCTGGCGGACGCCGAGCACCTGCTCCACCACCCCGCCGACGCGGGGCACCTGCGCGACCTCGCCCGCAAGGTCCACCGCGGCCGGATCCCCCAGCCCGCCTCCACCCCACCGTCGTCCCCGGCCGGGACGCCGCGCGCCTCACGGGGTCTGCGCGCCAGCGCGATCACGCCGTTCCTGCCCAACGCCGGGCGCATGCTGCTGGCCTGCCTGCTCGCCGGGCTGATCACCATCCCGGTGGGGCTGGGCCACGCCTACTGGGCGGTGGTGTCGGCCAGCGCGGTGCTGCAGTCGACGCACGCCACGGCCACCTGGCTGCGCACGGTGCAGCGCCTGGCGGGCACGCTGGGCGGCGCCGTCCTGGCGGTCGCGATGTTCGGCCTGCACCCGAGCCCGCTGGTGGTCCTGGCTCTGGTGGTGGTCTGCCAGCTGGTCGCCGAGGTGTTCGTGCAGGCCAACTACGCGCTGGGGCTGCTGTTCGTCACCCCGCTGGCCCTGGGGCTGGCCTCGCTGAGCAACCCGGCGGCGCACGACGAGCTGATCGTCGAGCGCATCACCACGACCGTCCTGGGCGCCCTGGTCGCCGCGGCGGTGAGCCTGGTCCTGATCAACCGGCAGTCCGCCCGCCGCCTGCACGCGGCCCTGGCCGAGTGCCAGGCGGCGCAGCAGCAGCTCCGCGCGGCGGAGGAGTCCACTGTGGCCCGGGCGCGCCTGACCCGCGCGGTCCTTGCCCTCCGCAACGCCCACGCCGTCGCCGACGGCGAGCCCTGGCACCGCAACCCCCGCACCCGGGAAGTCCTCGACACCGAGCACGCGGCCTACGAACTGCTGGCGGCCACGGCCCCGTCCCGCGCGAGGGCGTGACGGCGACCGCGGCCGCTGGGGATCACCTGGGTTCGAGGACGAAGACCGGGATCTGCCGGTCGGTGCTCCGCTGGTACTCGGCGTAGGCCGGGAAGGCCGCGACCGCCCGCTCCCACCACTCGGCGCGTTCCGCGCCGTCGACCTCGCGCGCGACGACGTCCTTGGTCACCGTCCCGTCCTGCAGGCGGAACTCGGGGTGCGCCTTGATGTTGTGGTACCAGTTCGGGTGCTCCGGCGCGCCGCCCTTGGAGGCCACGACCGCGTAGCGGCCACCGTGCTCCACCCGCATCACCGGGGTGTAGCGCAGCTTGCCGCTCCTGGCACCGCGCAACGTCATCAGCACGACGGGTGATCCGTTGATCTCGATGCCCTCGGTGGTCCCGGTCTCGAGGATCTTCCTGGTCTGCTCCTGCACCCAGCTCGTGGGGCTGAACTCAACGCTCTGGTCCGACATGTCCACCCGCAACACGCGCCGGGCCGGCACCATTCCCGGACCGCCGGAGCTCCCCCTGATCGGGCGACCGGCTACGCGGATCGGCGGGAGGATCCGCGCTCCACCAGCTCGGGGCGGAGCAACTGCGTCCGACGTGGACTGGACGGGTCGGCGACGCGCTCCAGCAGGTAGTCCACGGCGGTGGTGCCCACTTCCTCGGCGGGCAGCCGCAGCGTGGTCAGCGCCGGGTCCAGGTAGGCCGCGAACGGGTGATCACCGTAGCCGACCAGCAGCACGTCGCCGGGCACCGACAGACCGCACTCCCGCAGCGCCTTGAGGATGCCGAGCGCGAAGTAGTCGTTGCCCGCGACGATGAGGTCCGGGTGGTTCTGCGCGGTGATCAGGTTCGCCGCCATCTGGTGGGCGTCGTCGGGTCGCCACGGCTGGCTCGCGCCCGCCGCGCGCCGGGTCTGCACCTTGATCACCAGGGACCGCTGCTGGTCGATCCCGCTGGAGTCCAGCGCGCGCCGGAACCCGGCGATGCGCGCCTCCGTGGTGCTGATCCGCAGGTCCTCCTCGAACAGCCAGGCGCGGTCGATGCCCGCGGCGACGCGCTCGACCGCCTCGGCGACCCCGGCCTCGGCGTCGATGCCCACGAAGTCGAAGCCGAAGTCGGGGAGGTCCCGGCTGACGAAGACCACCGGGATCTTCGCGGCCACCAGCCGGGACCAGCTGTCCCCGTTGTGCTGCACCGGGATTGCGATGACACCGTCGACGCCGTAGGTCAGCAGCTGCTGGACGGCCTCCCCCTCGTTGGCCTCCGACTCCTCGGTGACCAGCAGCAGCACCGAGTAGCCGGACCGGCGGCAGCGCTGCTCCACGGCCGAGATCAGCGCGGCGTAGAACGGGTTGGAGGGGTTGGTGATGACCAGGCCGATGACCATCGTGCGGCCGGACACGAGGGAACGGGCGTGGCTGTTGGGGACGTAGCCGAGCCGGGCGGCCTCGGCCCGGATGGTGTCGCGGGTCCGCTCGCTCACCTGGCTCTTGCCGGCGAGGGCGCGCGAGACCGTGTTGACCGACAGGCCGACCGCGTCGGCAACGTCCTGAAGCGTCACGCGACGTGACCGAACCATGTGCTCCCCAACGCCTCGCGGTGTCCGCTGATCAGCTCTTGCCGACCAGGTAGATCCGCACCGTCGCGGACGGCTCCTGGCCGACCACCCGACAGCTTAGCCGCAGCCACTGCCCGAACCCGGTGGCCAGCCAGCTGGTGACACCGGCCGCGACCACCGGGTGCGCGACGCCGTCGAGGTCGCACCAGTGCAGGCCGTCCGCCGAGATCTGGGTGGTGAACTCCAGCCTCGTGCCGGGTTCCAGGTCCAGCGCGTGGACGAAGAAGCGGGCTTCGCTGGCCCACGGCAGCTCGTAGGGCTCCGTGGTGAACGACTCGCGGACCTTGGCCTTGCGCTCCAGGACCGCCGTCGTCGTCGATCGCATCACAAGCATGTCACCAGTCCACCGAGATGAGGACCGAGTCCAGGAACAGGAAGTTCCGGACGTCGGCGTGGGTTCGCACGGAGAAGTAGAAGTTCAGCAGGTTGTCCAGCGTCTGGTAGCGGTCCGGGTAGACCGGGACCGGCACGTCGCGCATGTCCATGACCGTGTCGTTGACCTGCAGCTCGACGTTCCTGCGGGCCTCGGTGTCGATCTGCCAGCGCAGGTAGTGCCAGTTGATCTTGGTGGGGACCTCGTTGACGCACAGCTCGGCGGGTTCGCCGAAGGTGCGCCAGTCCGCCGGGTTCGGCGCGGTGAAGTCGCTGGCGTAGGGCAGCGAGAACTTGCCCTCGAAGTGGTCCCGCGGGGTGGGCTCGGGCACCGTCGGGTACATCCACTGCCGCGTCATCTCGTTGTCCAGGTTGGTGTTCTGGTAGCGCGCGACGTTGTGGTAGCGCACCCCGTTGTCGGCGCAGATGTCGGTGGCCACGGTGAACGCGCCGAACTCCGCCTCCGAGGGGTGGTTGTTGCCGTCCCAGCTCACGGCCCGCGCCGACTGCCGCGGCGGACCCACGTTCGCCTCGGCCTTGAACGCGAAGTGGGTCTCGATCTGGACCAGCCCGCGCCCGGCCATCGTCAACCGGCGGATGGCCACCGCGGTGTGCCCCTTGTGCGGGCGGGTGGCGAGCTTGAGCGCGTAGTCCCCGCTGAGCGTGCCGTGGGTGCCCACGTCGAAGAACGAGCACGTGGACAGCTGCGGCGGCCGGAAGTCCCACATGTGGTCGTCGACCGTGTCGAGGTCGCCGGTGCCGTCGTAGTTGCCCAGCAGCTCGGTCCACCCGTGCGTGCTCGTGTCGAAGGTGTCGTGGCACAGGACGCGCGGCAGGGGGTTGAACTTGGACAGCTCCACGTCGTACCCAGGGGGACTGGGGCGCCGGGCGCCCTCCCGCCGGACTGGGGCGGTGGTCATCTGATCTCCATCTCATCCGATTTCGCGCCGATGAACATTAACGTTCATGTCGACGGACGGAAGGCTAATACCTTGCTCTGAACATTGTCCAGCCGTACTCTCATCGACCAACATGAACGTTTAGGGCAATGTTGCTCCCCCACGTGAGGTCTTGATGGCACGCAGAATCAGCCGAGCCACGGTCGCGTCGACGATCGGCACAGCTCTGGAGTGGTACGACTTCTCCCTCTACGGGACGGCTGCCGCGCTGGTCTTCCCGGCCGTGTTCTTCCCGGCAGGTGACGGCTTCGCCGCCACGCTGTCCTCGCTGGCGACCTTCGCGGTCGGCTTCCTCGCCCGCCCGGTCGGTGGCGTGCTCATCGGCATCATGGGCGACCGCGTCGGCCGCCGGACGATGCTGTTCCTGACGCTGGTGCTGATGGCGATCTCCTCGACGCTGATCGGCCTGCTGCCCGGCTACGCGACCATCGGCGTGGCCGCGCCCGCGCTGCTGGTCGCCCTCCGCGTGCTGCAGGGCATCGGCGCGGGTGGCGAGTACGCCGGTGCGATGTTGATGTCGGCCGAGCACGCCGACCGCCGGTCCCGCGGCCTCAACGCCAGCACGCCGACGCTCGGCAACGCGGTCGGGGCGCTGATCGCCACCGGTGTCTTCGGGCTGACCGCGGCGGTCATGTCCGAGGAGCAGTTCCTCGCCTTCGGCTGGCGGATCCCGTTCCTGATCAGCTGCTTCATCGGGGTCGCCGGGCTGGTCATCCGGCTCAGGATCTCCGACAGCCCGGAGTTCCACGAGGCGAAGGCCGACGACGGCGTCTCCCGGTCACCGCTGCGCGAGCTGCTCGGGTCCTCCCGCGGCAAGGTGTTCGCGGGCATGCTCATCAGCGTCGCCCCGAACGTCATCAGCTACGTGCCCTCGGTCTACGCACTGACCTACCTGGCCGAGAACGTCGGTGCCCCGGCGTGGGTCGGGCTCACCGGTGTGGTGATCGCCAACCTGGTCAAGCTGGTGAGCGTGCCCACCGCGGGCTGGTTGTGCGACCGGTTCGGGCGGCGCCCGGTGATGATCACCGGGTCGGTCGCCGCCGCGGTGATGTTCTACCCGTTCTTCGTCATGCTCGACACCGGCACCCCGGTGCTGGTGTGGGCGGCCTTCGTCCTCGTGTTCACGTTGTGCAACGACCTCACCCTGGCGTCCCAGGCGACGATGCTGTCCGAGCTGTTCGACGTGCGACACCGCTACACCGGGGTCACCTTCAGCCGGGAGATTGTCGGCGCGCTGGTCGGCGGCTGCCTGCCGTTCGTCGCGGCGCAGCTGAGCGAGTGGACCGCCGGTTACTGGAGCATCGTCGTCGTCTGCGCCGCGCTGTGCCTGCTCTCCGCGCTGGGCGCGCTGCTGATCCCGGAGCCGGAGCACCTGCGCGAGCAGCGCACCGCGGTGACCGCCACCCGTTGACCCCGAAAGGCACCACCCGCTCACGAAGGAGACCGTGTTGCGCATCAAGATGCTCTGCTTGTCCACCGGGTTGGCCGTGGCCGCCGCCAGCGGGGGGCTGGCCTCCGCCACGCCCGCGACCACTGTGGACGACCCGCTCAAGGCGTGCTCGAACGCCGCCGAAGCACCCGTGCAGACCCGGGCGGTATTCAACGAACCCGTGGGCGGGGACCCAGCGGCGATCATGGGCCAGCTCTGCTCGCTCATCAAGCAGGCGCCCGCCGGGTCCCAGATCCGGATCGCCCACTTCGTGGTCAGCGGCGACGCCGGGGCCGACTTCGCCGAGGTGCTCACCGAGGCGCACCGCCGCGGCGTGGCGGTCCAGGTGGTGCTCGACGGGTGGCAGGACGACACCCCCGCGGCGCAGGCCATCCGGGACGAGCTCGGCACCGACGAGGCGCAGCCGTCCTGGCTGCACGTGTGCAGCAACACCTCGCCGGAGGGCAACACCTCGTCCTGCCTGGGCACCAAGGGAAACCACAACAAGATCGCGCTGTTCTCCGAGACCGCCGGGCAGCACGACGTCGTCATGCAGTCCTCGGCCAACCTCACCGACGTCAACTCCCGGACCTACTGGAACAACGCCGTGGTCCTGCTGGACAACCCGGAGCTGCACGCGGTCTACGACCGGTACTTCTCCGAACTCGCCGCGGAGGAGCGCACCTCGGCCACCGAGGGCATCTTCCACACCGACATGCCCGGCGGCCCGGTCGAGGTGTACTTCTCGCCGGTGCCGGAGGGCGACCCCGTCGTCGACCAGCTGGCGGAGGTGCGCTGCACCCCGACCACCCGGGTCGAGGTGGGGATGTCGGAGATCGACGACACCCGGCTGGCCGTGCTGGAGCAGCTCGTCCGGCTCTCCGACGACGGCTGCGCGGTCCGCGTGGTGCACGGCAGCATCGAGCCCGAGGGGCAGGAGCTGATCGAGTCCACCCCCGCCATCCAGGCCCGGACGCTGGAGAACGCGGAGCTGCCCGGCACCGTGCACTCCAAGTTCGCCCTGGTCGACCACGGCACTGGCGGCTGGGTGACCACCGGCAGCCAGAACTGGAACAACACCTCGCTGCGCCGCAACGACGAGGCCACCCTGACGCTGCACCAGCCCGCTGTGGTCGAGGCCTACTCCGCCGCCTTCGATCGGATGTTCACCGCCGCTGGCTGAGCTTGCGACCAGCTCCGGGTGGCAGGGCCTCCCGGAGCTGGTCAGGCCAGGGCGCCGTGGGCCCAGAAGGCGGCCAGTTCCCGGCTCACCTCGCCGATGTCGCGGTCCGGGTAGCGGTGCAGGACGAAGCGGGTGTAGGCGTAGTGCTCGGTCATGCCGCCCAGGAACGCCGCGCTGAGCTCCGGGTCCAGGTCCGGCCGGATCAGGCCGCGCTCGACGCCCTTGCGGGCCATCCGGGTGATCCGGTCGTGGAAGGTGCGGCGGCTCTCGGCCTGCATCCCCTCGACCTCCGGGTCGGTCTGGGCCGCCTCGTGCAGCACCCGGAACAGGTCCGCGTTGTCGGCGTAGTAGCGGAAGTAGCGCTCGGTGGTGATCACCACCGACTCCACCGCGTCGCCCGGGTTCCACTTCGACCGGGACTGCTCGAACAGGCCCTGCAGCAGTTCGGTCATCAGCTCGACCAGCGCCTCGCGCTTGTCGGTGTAGTACCGGTAGAACGCGCCGCTGGACATGCCCGCCTCGGCCGCGATGTCGGCCACCCGCGAGGCGGCGAAGCCGGATCTGCCGAAGACCGCGCGCGCCGCGCGCAGCAGCGCCTCCTTCGACCCCCGGCCCTTCGGCGTCTTCGGGCTGGCTACCGGTTGCAGCCGCTCAACGGCCACCGCGTCCTCCTGGTGACTCGATGCAGAGATGCGCCAACCTAGCGCATTCCGGAAAACTGATATTGACGTCAGTTTTACAGGCTGCTTAGAGTGCCCGCCATCACACCCCCTCGGGAGGCCGGCGTGACACTCCCCCGCAGCTCCGCGAACCCAGTCCTGGAAGTCGAGCAGCTCACCATCTCCTTCCCCACCGCCAGGTCCCGCACCACCGCCGTGCGCGACGTGTCCTTCGCGGTGTCCCCCGGCGAGGTCCTGGGCATGGCCGGGGAGAGCGGCAGCGGCAAGTCGCTCACCGCGTTGGCGGTCATGGGGCTGCTGCCCACGCCGCCAGCGCGGATCACCGGGCAGGTCCGGTTCGACGGCACCGACCTGCTGCGGCTGCCGGAACGCGCGCGGCAGGCCCTGCGCGGCGACGAGCTCGGCATGGTGTTCCAGGAACCGATGAGCGCGCTGGACCCGGTGTTCACCATCGGGCGCCAACTGGTGGAGTGCCTGCTCGCACACCGCAGCACCAGCAGGCGGGCAGCGCGCGCCGCCGCGGTCGAGATGCTCGACGCGGTCGGGATCCCGCTGCCGCAGCAGCGCTTCGGCGAGTACCCGCACCAGCTCTCCGGCGGGATGCGGCAACGCGTGATGATCGCGATCGCGCTGATCTGCCGCCCCCGCCTGCTCATCGCCGACGAACCCACCACCGCGGTGGACGTCACCATCCAGGCGCAGGTCCTGGAACTGCTGCGCGACCTGACCCGCCAGCACGGCACCGCGGTCCTGCTCATCACCCACGACCTCGGTGTCGTCGCCGAGCTCTGCGACCGGGTGGTCGCGCTGTACGCGGGCGAAACCGTCGAGAGCGGTCCGGTGGCCGACGTGCTGCGCGCACCCCGGCACCCCTACACTTCCCGCCTCCTGCAAGCGATCCCGCGGATCGAGGCCCGGCACGCCGAGCTCAAGTCGATACCCGGCCGGGTCCCACCACCGGGCGCCCAGCCGCCGGGCTGCGCGTTCCACCCGCGCTGCGACCACGCCACCGACGCCTGCCGGGCGGACCACCCCGACCTGCTCCCGCTCGCCGACGCGCGTTCGGTGCGCTGCGCCCGCGCTGCGGAGCTGACCCTGCCGGGGGTGGCCCGATGAGCCCGCTGCTGCAGGTCGAGGACCTGGCGGTCGCGTTCCCCACCAAGCGCAGGGGTGAACTGGTCCGCGCGGTCGACGGGGTGTCCTTCGCGCTGCTCGAAGGCGAAACAATGGGGTTGATCGGCGAATCGGGCTCGGGCAAGTCCACGCTGAGCCGGGCGCTGCTGCAGCTCGTGCAGCCCTCCCACGGCGAAGTGCACCTCGCCGGGGCGAACCTCGCGGAGCTGCGGGGCCGCGCCAAGCGCGACGCGCTGACCAGGGTGCAGATGGTGTTCCAGGACCCGAACGCGTCACTGGACCCCCGGATGCGCATCGCCGCCAGCGTCGAGGAACCGCTCGTGGTGCAGCGCAGGGGCAGCAGCGCTGAGCGCCGCGTCCGCGCGCTCGCGATGCTGGAAGCGGTCGGCTTGTCCGCCGCGCACGGCGAACGCTACCCGCACGAGCTCTCCGGCGGCCAGAAGCAGCGGGTGAACATCGCCCGCGCGCTGGTGCTGGACCCGGCGCTGGTGGTGTGCGACGAGCCGGTGTCGGCGCTGGACGTGGCGCTGCAGGCCGAGATCCTGGACCTGCTGCGCGGGTTGCAGGCCGAGCTGGGACTGGCCTACCTGTTCATCACCCACGACCTGGCCGTGGTGTCCACCATCGCCGACCGCGTCGCGGTGATGTACCTGGGGCGGCTGGTGGAGCTCGGGCCCGTCGACGACCTGGTCGAGCGGCCGCGGCACCCCTACACCGAGGCGCTGGTCTCGGCACAGCCCCGGATCGAGGAGCAGCAGCGGGACCGGATCGTCCTCGACGGCGACATCCCGAGCCCGGTGCACCCGCCGTCGGGCTGCCGGTTCCGCACCCGCTGCCGGTACGCCGAGCGCCGGTGCGCCGAGGAGGTCCCGAGCTGGCGGGAGGTCGAGCCCGGCCGCTGGTCGGCGTGCCACTTCGCCACCGCCCTGCCGCTGCGCGGCGTCGAAGGAGGTCGGCGGTGAAGCGCGTCGCGGCCGCGGGGTTGGCGCTGGTGCTCGCGTTGACCGCGTGCAGCAGCGGAGCGGCGGAGGTCGGCCAGCACCTGCGGGTGGCCTGGCGGTCCAACCCGTCCTCATTGGACCCGCAACGCGGCAACTCCGGCTCCGACCACGCCATCCTCTACACCCTCTACGACACGCTGGTGTCGTTCGACCCGAGGACGCTGGAACCCGCGCCCGGCCTCGCCGAGTCATGGGACCAGCGCGACCCGCGAGCGCTGGTGCTGCACCTGCGACCGGACGCGCGGTTCCACGACGGCACACCGGTCGACGCCCAGGCCGTCAAGTACAACATCGAGCGGGCCAAGGGCCCGGAATCCAACATCAAGTCCGATGTGGCCAGCGTGACCAGCGTCGACGTGCTCGACCCGCGGACCGCGCGGCTCAACCTGTCCCGCCCGGACAGCTCGCTGCTGCTGACCCTGGCCGACCGCGCCGGGATGCTCGTCTCCCCCACCGCGGCCGAACTCGCCGGTGAATCCTTCGAGCGCCACCCCGTCGGCGCCGGGCCGTGGCAGTTCGTCGAGTGGCGCTACGGGCAGTCGGTGCGAGTGCAGCGCTTCGCCGACTACTGGCAGCGCGGCCTGCCGCACCTGGACAGCATCACCTTCACCATCATGAAGGACGGCTCGACTGCGGTGAACGCGCTGCGCTCGGGTCAGCAGGACATGGTGTTCAACCCGCCCCCGCAGGACGTCGGACTGCTCGCCGCCGCCAAGGGCACCGAGGTCTCCTCCAGCCCGCAGCTGTACCAGCTGATCATCTACCTGGATCTGAGCGCCCCGGTGTTCCACGACGAACGAGTGCGGCGGGCGCTGAACCTGGCGCTCGACCGCGAGCAGATCCGGCGGGTCACGCAGTTCGGGCAGGGCGAGGTCGGCTGGACACCGCTGCCCTCGGAGCACTGGGCGTTCCCGGCGGCCGTGGCGCCCACCTACCCGCACGACCCGCAGCGGGCCCGCCAGCTACTGGCCGAGGCCGGTCACGGCGCGGGGCTGCGCTTCCCGCTGCTGACCTACCCGGACCCGGTCACCGTGCGGCTGGCCGAGGTGCTCAAGCACCAGCTCGGCCAGGTCGGCGTGCAGATCGACCTGGTCCCGACCGAGCTCACCCAGGCCAGCAGCGAGTTCTTCAACGAGCGCAAGTACCCGGCGATGCTGTCGGCCTGGACCGGGCGCCCCGACCCGAGCCTCACCTACAAGCTGATGTTCACCGAACGCGGCTACTACAACGCCGGGCACGTCGCGACCCCCGGCATCGACGAGGCGCTCAACGCCGCCAACAGCACCTCCGACCTGCCGCAGCGAGCGGCCGCGCTCGGCGAGGCGGCCGAGGTCGTGGCCGACCGGTCGCTGTTCGTGCCGCTGATCTTCCCGCCCGCGGTGGCCGCCTACCGCGAGCACGTGCGCGGCTTCGAACCGAACCTGCTGGGCAAGCCCAAGTTCACCGCCGTGCAGGTGCAGCGGTGACGGCCGCGGGGCAGAGCCGGGGCGCGGGCCTGCTGCGCACCGCCGGTTGGCGGGTGCTGGTCGCGGTGCCGACGCTGGTGCTCGCGACGTTCGTGGTGTTCGGCCTGCTGCACCTGATCCCCGGCGACCCCGCGCAGGCCATCGCCGGTGAGCACGCCACCCCGGAGCGGTTAGCCGAGATCCGCGCCCAGCTCGGGCTCGACGAACCGCTGCCGGTCCAGTACCTGGACTGGCTGCGGCACGCGGCCACCGGCGACCTCGGCGCCTCGCTGAGCACCGGGGAGAGCGTGGCAACCCTGCTCGGGCAACGACTTCCCACCACCCTGGCGCTCGGGGCCGCCGCGCTGCTGGTCGCCGTGGGCATCGGCGTCCCGCTGGGTGTCGCGGCGGCACTGCGGCAGGGGCGACCGGCCGACACCGCCATCACCACCGCGGCCACGCTGGGCATCGCGGTGCCCAACTTCTGGATCGGCATGGTGCTGGTGCTCGTGTTCGCCGTCCAGCTGCAGTGGTTGCCCGCCACGGGTTTCGTCGGGCTCACCGAGGACCCCGCGCAGGCGGTGCAGCACCTGGTCCTGCCCGCCATCGCGCTCGGCGTGGTCGGCGCCGCCGAGGTGTGCCGGCAGCTGCGCTCCGCGCTGATCGAGGTGCTGCGGTCGGACTTCATGCGCACCCACCGGGCGAAGGGCTTGGCGCACCGGACGATCGTCTGGCAGCACGCGCTGAAGAACGCCGGGCTGCCGCTGGCGACCATCATCGGGTTGCTGGTCAGCCGGGTGCTCGGGGCCAGCGTCGTGGTGGAGACGCTGTTCGCCCTGCCCGGGCTCGGCACGCTCGTCGTCGAGGCCACCACCCAGCGCGACTACCCGGTGATCCAGGGCGTGGTGCTGGTGACCGCGCTGCTGGTGCTGCTCACGAACCTGGTGGTCGACCTGGCCTACCGATTCATCGACCCGCGGATCACCCGGTGAACGAGGGAGTGGAGTCATGACGGCGCTTTCCCCACCTCGCCGGGAGAACCGGCTGCGGCTGGTCGTGCGGGACTGGCGCGGCGTGGCCGCGCTCGGCTACCTCGTGCTGGTGGCGGGGCTCGCGCTGCTGGCACCGCTGGTGACCGCGCACGAACCCAACGCGCAGAACTTCGACGCCGTCCTCGCCCCGGCGGGCACACCCGGCTACCTGCTGGGCGCCGACGACCTCGGGCGCGACGTCCTCAGCAGGCTGGTCCACGGCGCCCGGGCGTCGATGCTGGCCAGCTTCCTCGCCGTGGGCGTCGCGCTGCTGGTCGGGGTGCCCCTCGGGTTGGCCGCCGGATGCCTCGGCCGGATCGTGGACAGCGCCGTGATGCGGGTGGTGGACACGCTGCTGTCGTTCCCGGCGATCATCCTGGCCATCGCGATCACCGCGGCCCTGCGACCAAGCCTGGTCAACTCGATGATCTCGGTGGGCATCGTGTTCGCGCCCTCGGTCGCCCGCCTGATGCGCGCGCAGGTGCTCGCGGTGCGGGAGGAGACCTACGTCGAGGCGGCGCGCAGCTTCGGCAGCCGTGGTCGCCACCTCGTGCTGCGGCACCTGGTGCCCAACTCCGTGCAACCGGTGCTGGTGCAGTCCGGCCTGCTGCTGGCGCACGCGCTGATCGCCGAGGCCAGCCTGAGCTTCCTCGGGCTGGGCGTGCAGCCACCGGATCCGAGCTGGGGCGCGATGCTGGCCCGCGCCTACACCTTCCTGCACCAAGCACCGCTGCAGGTGCTGGTGCCCGGTCTGGCGATCGCCGCGACCGCGCTGGCCTTCAACGTGCTGGGCGACGTCGCCCAGCGGGCGCTCGACCCCCGCCGCCACCCCTAGGAGCCCACCGCACCAGTCCTGCGACCACATGGGAGGGACATTGTCCTGGAAACCGGAAGTCGACGAACTCCGGCGGCGCGAGGAGCTCGCGCGGCGCATGGGCGGGCCGGAGAAGGTCAAGCGGCAGCACGACCACGGCAAGCTGACCGTCCGGGAACGCATCGACCAGTTGCTGGACCCCGGCAGCTTCCACGAGATCGGCGCGATCGCCGGGAAGTTTCAGCCCGACGGCGCCTTCCAGCCGGCCAACTTCGTGCTCGGCCGCGGTCGGCTGGACGACCGGCCGGTGGTCGTCGGCGGCGACGACTTCACGGTGCGCGGCGGCGCGTCGGACGCCTCGATCCGGGAGAAGCAGATCATGGCCGAGCAGCTGGCCCACGAGCTGCGGATCCCGCTGGTCCGACTGGTCGACGGCACCGGGGGCGGCGGGTCGATCCGCTCGCTGGAGGCCATCGGGCGCACCTACGTCCCGGCCAACCCCGGCTGGGAGTGGGTGGCGGCGAACCTGGGCACCATCCCGGTGGTGGCGCTCGCGCTCGGCTCGGTGGCCGGGCTCGGTGCCGCGCGGGTTGCCGCCGCGCACTACTCGGTGATGGTGCGCGGCATCTCGCAGGTCTTCGCCGCCGGGCCGCCGCTGGTCGCGCGGCTGGGTCAGGAGGTCACCAAGGAGGAGCTGGGCGGCAGCGGCATCCACGGCCGCAACGGCGTGGTGCACGACGTGGTCGACTCGGAGGCGGCGGCCTTCGACCGCACCCGCCGGTTCCTGTCCTACCTGCCTCCCTCGGTGCACCAGGTGCCACCGCACGTCGAGACCTCCGATGACGCCGAGCGCCGCGAGGACTGGTTGATCGGCGCGATCCCCCGCGACCGGCGCCGCCCGTACCGGATCCGGCCGATCATCCAGGCCGTGGTGGACCAGGGGTCGTTCCTGGAACTGGGCCGGGGGTTCGGGCGCTCGGCGGTGACCGGTCTGGCGCGGTTGGGCGGCTGGCCGGTGGCGGTGCTGGCCAGCGATCCGATGGTCTACGGCGGCGGCATGACCGCCGACTCCAGCCGCAAGGTCGAATGGCTGGTGGACCTCGCCGAGACCTTCCACCTGCCGGTGGTGCACCTGGTGGACCAACCCGGGTTCGTCATCGGCGTGGAGGCCGAGAAGGCCGCCACGATGCGCTTCGGCGTGCGGGCGCTCAACGCGGTCTACCAGGCGAAGGTGCCGTGGGCGTCGGTGATCCTGCGCAAGGTCTTCGGCGTCGCGGGTGCCGCGCACACCAACGCCGCGCGGGTGCGCTACCGCTACGCCTGGCCGTCGGCGGACTGGGGGTCGCTGCCCATCGAGGGGGGCGTCGAGGCCGCCTACCGGGCCGACCTGGACGCCGCCGAGGACCGGGACGCGTTGCTGGCCGAGATCACCGGGAAGATGAACGCGATCCGCTCCCCGTTCCGCACCGCCGAGGCGTTCGGCATCGAGGAGATCATCGACCCCCGCGACACCCGACCGCTGCTGTGCGAGTTCGCCGAGCTCGCCGCGCCGCTGCGCACCGCGGGCCCGACGAGCTGGCACTTCCGGGGGTGAGCGCCGATGACCAGCGCCCTGAGCGGGGTGCGCGTGCTGGAGATCGCGCACTACATCGCCGGACCGCAGTGCTGCCAGATCCTGGCCGACCACGGCGCCGAGGTGATCAAGGTCGAGCCGCCGGACGGCGAGATGGGCCGCCGGGCCCAGCCGGTCCACGACGGCGAGAGCCTCTACTTCGCGGCCAACAACCGCAGCAAGCGCAGCATCGCGCTCGACCTGCGCGGCGAGGCCGGGAGGGCGGTGCTGCACGACCTGGTCGGCTGGGCCGACGTCCTGGTCACCAACTACGCCAACGGCGTGCCGGACAAGCTCGGGTTCGGTTTCGACGAGGTGCACCGGATCAACCCGCGGACCGTGGTGGTGCACGTGACCGGGTTCGGCCGCACCGGGCCGTACTCGTCGTGGGTGGCCTACGACGGGATCATCCAGGCGATGAGCGGGCTGGCCGACATGACCGGCGAGCCGGACGGCGCACCGACCATCGCCGGACCGTTCGTCGCCGACAACGTCACCGGTATGCAGGCGGCGATGGCGGCGCTGCTGGGCCTGCTGGCGCGGGAGCGCACCGGCCGAGGCCAGCTGGTCGACGTGGCCATGCTGGACTCGCTGGTCCCGCTGCTGGCGCACCACCTCTCGGTCGCGGCGGCCGGGGTCGACCAGCCTCGGCGGTGGGGTTCGGCGCTGCCGACGAACTACTCCGGCCTGTACCCGGCCGCGGACGGCTGGGTCTACCTCGCGCCGATCACGCTGAAGATGTGGGAGTCCTTCAGCGCCCGGCTCGGCCACCCGGAGTGGGCCGAGCGGGAGCGGGCCGAAGCGGGCTGGCGGGTGCGCGAGCGCGAGCAGGTCGACGCCGAGGTCGTCGCGTGGACCAAGGCGCGCGGCAAGGCCGAGGTGGTGGCGGTGCTGCAGGCCGACGGCGTGGTGTGCGGGCCGGTGCAGTCGGTGGCGGACCTGGTGTCGGACCCGCAGGTCCGGGAGCGGGGCATCGCGGTGCGCCTGCCGCTGCGCGACGGCAAGCAGGCGACGGTGCCCGGCCCGGCGCTCCGGCTGACCGGCACCCCGGCGCGGGAGCCGCAGCAACCGCCGCAGCTCGGCGAGCACACCGACGAGGTGCTGCGGCAGCTCGGCTACTCGTCGGAGCGGATCGAGGCGTTGCGCCGCGCCACCGGAGGCGCATCGTGATCCCCAGCCTGCTGGTCGCCAACCGGGGTGAGATCGCCCGCCGCATCATCCGGACCGCGCGGCGGCTCGGGGTGCGCACCACCGCGCTGCACTCCGAAGTGGACACCGACCTGCCGCACGTCGCGGAGGCGGACGTGGCGGTCGCGTTGAGCTCGCCGCGCGACTTCCTCTCGATCGACGCCGTCCTCGCCGCCGCGCGCGGTACCGGTGCCACCGCGGTGCACCCCGGTTACGGCTTCCTCTCCGAGAACGCCGACTTCGCGCGGCGCTGCGCGGAGGAGGGCCTGGTGTGGGTGGGGCCGTCGCCGGAGGCGATGGAACTGCTCGCCGACAAGGCGGCGGCGCGGGAGCACATGGCCGCGGCCGGGGTCCCGGTGCTGCCCGGCACGTCCGGGTTGGCGTCCGCGGAGGAGGCGGTGGCCGCCGGAGCGGTCTTGGGGTTCCCGCTGATGGTCAAGGCGGTTTCCGGCGGTGGCGGCATCGGGATGGGCACCGCCCACGACCCCGAGTCGTTGCGGCGCGCCGCGCGGACGGCTCTTTCCCGCGGTGGCGGCGCCTTCGGCGACGCGCGCATCTTGCTGGAGCGCTACGTGCCACGCGCCCGGCACGTTGAGGTGCAGATCGTGGGGATGCCTGATGGTTCGGTGCGGGCCTTCGGCGAGCGGGACTGCTCGGTGCAGCGCCGCCACCAGAAGGTCGTCGAGGAGTGCCCCTCCCCCGCCGTGGACCCGGGGCTGCGCGACCGGCTGTGCGCGGCGGCGGTGCGGGCCGCCGAGAGCGTCGGGTACCGCAACGCCGGGACGGTGGAGTTCCTGCTCGACCCGGCCAGCGGGGAGTTCCACTTCCTGGAGGTCAACACCCGGTTGCAGGTCGAGCACCCGGTCACCGAGCAGGTGCACGGCATCGACCTGGTGGAGCTCCAGCTGCGCATCGCCGCGGGCGACGACGTGCCCGCGACCTTCCCGGCACCGCGGGGGCACGCGGTCGAGCTGCGGGTCTACGCCGAGGACCCGGTCCGCTTCCTGCCCCGGCCGGGCCGGATCACCGACTGGGTCGAGCCGGGTGGGGTCCGGGTGGACGCCGGGTACGCGGCGGGCACGCAGGTGAGCCCGCACTTCGACCCGCTGCTGGCCAAGGTCGTGGCGCACGGCGCCGACCGCGCGGACGCGCTTGCCCGCGCGCGCCGGGCGGTCAGGCAGTTCGTCGTGCGCGGCCCGCAGTGCAACCTGCCGTTCCTCGCCGAGCTGCTGGACTCCCCGGAGTTCACCAGCGGGGCCTACGACACCGGCGTGGTGGACCGGATCATCGCACGACGGAAGGAGAACTGATGGAGATCAGAGCCGAGATGGTGGCCAACGTCTGGAAGGTCCTGGTCGCCGAGGGCGCCGCGGTGGAAGCCGACGACGAGCTGGCGGTCCTGGAGTCGATGAAGATGGAGATCCCGGTCGTGAGCGGGACCGGCGGCGTGGTCACCCGGCTCGCGGTGGCCGAGGGCGACGCGGTCTCCGAAGGCGACCTCATCGCCGTGATCAGCGCGGAGTAGTCGGCGACCGCTCCCCGGAGGGCCTCCGGGGAGCGGGTCAGGCCCGCAACGCCTCGATCGCGGTGTCGATCGCGGCCAGCGCCGCGGTGCGGTCGAGCCCGGCCCTCGACACGAGCGAGAGCCCTTGGACGACGTAGAGCAGCAGCTGGGCTTGGTCCTCCGGACGGGCGTTGCCGGTGACCTCCCCAGCGGCCTGCCCACGGCGCAGCGCGTCGGTGAGGACCTCGGTGAACCGGCGGTAGGAGCGGGAGACGACTTCGGTGGCCTCGCTGTCGTGCGGGACGAGCTCGGCGGTGGTGTTGCCGACCAGGCAGCCCTGCGGCACGCCCACGTCGGAGACCAGCTCGTCCAGGCGTGCGGGGTGGGTGAGGACCTCGCGGAGCGCGGGCAGCAGCGGGGTGGTGTCCAGCGCGGCGACCAGGTGCCGCTCGTAGACGTCCCAGTAGAGCCGGACGGCGTCGAGGTAGAAGCGGCGCTTGTCGCCGAACGTCCCGTAGAGGCTGCCGCGTTCGACGCCCAGCGCGTCGACCAGCTCCTGGATCGACGTCGCCCCGTAGCCCCGGGACCAGAACAGCTCGAGGGCGCGCGCCAGCGCCTGATCCTTGTCGAATTCGCGGGGGCGTCCGGTCCGTACCACGAGCCCGACACTACCGACTTCTTGACAGCGCGTTCAAGAAGTCGGTAGCTTCGGCCGCGTCACTTCTTGAACGCCTGCACAGAAGTCGTCCGCAGTCGACCCGTGCAGCCCAAGCCCCACGCCGTCGCACCACGCGCCTCGGCGCCCAGTGAGGAGAAGCAGAACCATGGATCGCCTAGCGGGAAAGCACGCGCTGATCACCGGCGGCACGAGCGGCATCGGCCTCGAAACGGCACGGGAGTTCCTCGCCGAGGGAGCGACCGTCGCGATCACCGGTCGCTCGCAGGAGCGACTGACGGAGGCCGCGCGCAAACTGGGCGGGCCAGTGCTGCCCATCGTCAGCGACGCCGGTGACGTGCCCGGCCAAGCCGCGCTCGCCGCACGGCTACAGCAGGAGTGGCCGAAGCTCGACATCGTGATGAGCAACGCCGCCGACGTCACCCACCTGCCGATCGAGGCGTGGACCGAGGAGGCCTTCGACAGGCTCGTCGCCACCAACCTCAAGGCGCCGTTCTTCCTGGTCAAATCCCTGCTGCCGCTGTTCTCGCAGCAGTCCTCGGTGATCCTCGTCGGATCGGTCTCCGCCTTCGTCGGGCACGAGGGCGCGACTGTCTACGGCGCTGCCAAGGCGGGCCTGCTGTCCTACGCCCGCGGGCTGACCTACGAGCTGAAGGGCCGCGGCATCCGGGTCAACGGACTGAGCCCGGGGCCGACCGTGACCGGCGCGCTCAAGCCGCTTGGTGCCCAGCGCGAAGCCGAGCTCCACGAGGAGTTCCGGCGGACCGTTCCCCTGCACCGCATGGGCAGCGCCACCGAGATGGCGAAGGCAGCCGTCTACCTGGCCTCGGACGAGTCCGCCTACACCGTCGGCACCGTGCTGCGCGTCGACGGCGGCATCGGGGAACTCGCGTACTGAAGGTGCGGCCTCAGCCGTCGAGGTGGTAGAGCTCGGGGAGGTTGACCACGATCGCCTCCTGGGTGCTGCGGGCGATCACCACCACCGCCGGGTGGTCCGGGTCCGGGTTCTCCTCCCGGTGCGGGACGTAGGGCGGGACGAAGATGTAGTCACCCGGCTCGGCCTTGAGGCGGACCTCCTCGGTGCCGTCGTGGAAGACGAACTCCGGGTTGCCGCTGACCACGTGGATCGCCGTCTCCGACTCGCCGTGGTGGTGGTTGTCCGAGGCCGTCGACGGGGCAACGTGGGTCTCGCCCATCCAGATCCGCTCCGAGCCGACCAGTTCCCCGCTGATCGCGGCCAGCCGCCGCATGCCCTCGGTCTGCGCGGTGTTCCTGTCCAGGTCAGCGGCCCGGACGTGGTGCAGCCGGGTGCGCAGCGAGGCGCGCTGCGCATCGGGCACCGCCGTGGACAGGTCCGGATGGAAAGCGTCGTGCTGGGTCATCTGCGTCCTCCCTCGCGCACCCGACCGAGGCCGGACCCCGAGGTAACCCCACCACCCGCGGCGCGCACAACCCCACTGGAGGTGATCTTGCCCGCCCGCGGGCGGCGGGACCCGGGTTCGCCCTGAGCAACGCGGGTTCCGCCAGCGGGTCGAGGACGCGCGCGGGCAACCCACGTAATCTCGTGTCGTCGAGTCCGGATCGCAGGCGGGCGAACCGGCAGCACGGATGGGGACCAGCGATGTGGCACGGGCGCTCCGGAGCCGCCGACCTCGGCGGTCGCGCGATCGCGGCAGGTGACCGCGGGTGATCGAGCAACTGCTACCGGCCGAGGTCAGCTGCGTCGAGACGGTCACCGACCCACCCCGGGTGGGCCTCTTCCCGGAGGAGGAGGCGATCATCGCGCGCGCGGTGGGCAAGCGCCGCCAGGAGTTCACCACGGCCCGCTGGTGCGCGCGCCAGGCGCTGAGCCGCATCGGTGTCGAACCAGCGCCACTGCTGACCGGGGAGCGCGGGGCGCCGCTGTGGCCGTCGGGGATCGTCGGCAGCATCACGCACTGCGCCGGGTACCGGGCGGCGGTCGTCGCCCACCAGGAGAAGGTGCAGTCGCTCGGCATCGACGCCGAACCGCACGAACCGCTGCCCGACGGTGTGCTCGACGTGGTGTCGCTTCCCGCCGAGCGCACCCACCTGGCCGAGCTGTCCACTTCGCACCCGGGCACACACTGGGACCGGATCCTGTTCTGCGGAAAGGAGTCCGTCTACAAGACCTGGTTCCCGCTCACCCACGAGTGGCTGGGCTTCGAGGACGCCCAGCTGCACCTCCACCCGGAGGGCACCTTCACCGCCCAGCTCCGCAAGACGGGCGCGGACCGCACCGGCGCTCCCCTGACGGGGTTCACCGGGCGGTGGCTGGTCGACGATGGCTTGATCATCACCGCTATCGCCCTCTGAATATTCTCTTTCTCGGAAGATTTTAGATACTTTCATTCTTTTGAGCAAGAGGCTTCCTGTCGAACAGTTCCGGGGTAGACTGTTCGCAGCAACACCCGTCCCCGAGGAGCAGCAGTGAGCAGCACCCGCCCCGACCCGCGCACCGACGACGACGAGATCATCACCTGGTGGGGCCTGGTCATCGAGGGCTACCACGTCACCCAGGGCAAGCTGACCGCCGCCATCGCCGAGCGGTTCGGCCTCGCTCCCGCCTCCTTCGACATCCTGCTCCGCCTGGTGCGCTCGCCCGAGCACCGGATGCCGATGACCAAGCTCGCGCACGAGGCCGCGCTCAGCAGCGGCGGCTTCACCAAGGTCGCCGACCGCATGGCCAGGGCCGGGCTGATCCGCCGCGAACCGTGCGAGACCGACCGCCGGGTCACCTACGCGGTGCTCACCGACCATGGCCTGGACATCGCCCAGCGCTCCCGGGCAGTCGCCGCCGAGATCCTGCGCAAGCACGTTCTGGGCCACCTCGGCGAGGCGGACGCGGCCGCGCTCGCCGAAGCCATGCGAACCCTCCGCGAAGCCAACAGCTGACCCCCGGCTCGTCACCACCGCCCCACCAGCTAACCCCCACACCTGCCCGAAGGGCGACGCCGGGACCGCTGGCGGCCTGGCGGACGACCTCGGGAAGCCCGGCCAGCGCCGCGCATCCAGTCCTATGTGGACGTAGTTGGCACCCGAACTGCCGGTGTTTTTCCCACAATTCACGTTCACGGCCGCCGATCACGCGCTTGACAGTGTTTCCGGCCTGCCCTAGCTTCGGACGGGAAGTCCGGGAGCGCGACGCGGCACCCGCGTCCACCGACCGGGGGTTCGCTCAGGTCTGGCGGCGGGAGCGGGCCCCCACCCGGCCCCGCCGCGGTCTACGGTGGGAGGACCCACCCCCACGGAGGAACCGATGCCGCCGCAACGAATCCTGGTCACCGGAGCCGCCGGGCAGATCGGCAGGATGCTGCGCACCCGGCTGGCCAGGCCGGACCGCGTCCTGCGCCTGCTCGACATCCAGCCGCCCGCCGCCGCCGAACCCGGCGAGCAGGTCGAGCTGCGCACCGCGGCGATCACCGATCCCGAGGCGGTGCAGCAGGCCTGCCAGGACGTCGACGCCATCATCCACCTGGCCGGGCACAGCAGGGAGAACAGCTGGGAGGAGATCCTGTCCACCAATGTGGACGGCACCCACAACCTGCTGGAGGCGGCGCGGAAATCCGGTGTGCCACGGGTGGTCCTCGCCTCCAGCAACCACGCCGTCGGCTTCCTCCCGGTCGCCGACGCTGGCCCCGAGGGCTTCCCCGACGAGGCCCCGCCCCGGCCCGACACCTACTACGGCTTCAGCAAGGCGGCGGTGGAGGCGTTGGGCAGCCTCTACCACTCGCGGTTCGGCATCGACGTGATCTGCCTGCGCATCGGGGCCTGCGCGCCCCGCCCGAACGACGAGCGGGACCTGTCGATCTGGCTGTCCCCGGACGACGCCGGTCGGCTGTTCGAAGCCTGCCTGACCACCCCCGCCCCCGGCTTCCGGGTGGTGTGGGGAGCCTCCCGCAACACCCGGCGGCTGCTGTCCCCGGCCGGGGCCGAGCAGCTCGGCTACCACCCCCAGGACGATGCGGCGGACCACGCCGCGGAGGTGGTGCCGAACCGGCCCGGCCCCGAGCAGGACTACCTGGGAGCCACGTTCACCACCCTCCCGCTGGGCGAGCCTGGCTGAGGCGCGACGTGGTCGCCGCGGCGATCACCTGACCCGTTCGCGCACCCACACGCCAGCCGGCTTGAGCTGCTCGGTGCCGGGGTACGGACCGGAGTCGCAGGTGCCCTCCTCGAACACCGCGCCGGAGCGGGAGTCGTCGGAGTAGTTCCAGTTGGTCCAGCTGATGCCCTTCTCCGCCATCAGGTCCAGGTAGCGCTGCGCCATGTCGAAGTCGTTGCCGCCGTCCCCGCTGGCCTCCTGGGTGCCGAACTCGGTGACGAACAGGGGCAGCTGGTCCGCCGCGCGCGAGAGCACATCCAGGTACTCCTCGCCGTGCGAGGCCGCGTAGAAGTGGAAGGTGTACATGATGTTGTCGGCGTTGACCGGGTTGTCGACGACCTCCGACTCGTCGGCGCCCTCCGACACGCCCAGCGACGACCAGGCCCGGGTGCCCACCAGCACCACCGAGTCCGGGTCCTGCTCCCGGATCACCGGGATCAGCTCCTCGGCGTAGCTCTTGATCTGGTCCCACTCCACCCCGCTGGGCTCGTTGGCGATCTCGTAGAGCACGTTCGGCTTGTCCGCGTGCCGCTGGGCCACCTCGGCGAAGAAGGTCTTGGCCCGCTCCAGGTTGTAGTCCGGGTCGCCCGGGTCGAGCATGTGCCAGTCGATGATCGCGTACATGCCGCGCTCGGTGGCCTCCTCGACGTAGTCGTTCACCATCGCGGTGAACTTCGCCGGGTCCTCCTCGTAGCCGCCTTCCTGGATGTACATGGAGATCCGCAGCACGTCGGCCTGCCAGTCCTGGGCGAGGGCGTCCAGCGACTCGTCGTTGACGCACTGGCTGTACCACTGCAGGCCGTGCGTGCTCATCCCGCGCAGCTGCACGGGTGCGCCGCTGGCGTTGCACAGCGTCCTGCCGCACACGGACAGGACCCCGTTCTCCGCAACGGGATTCGGATCCGGCTCCACCGGCGCGGCGGCTTGGGCCGCGGTGCCGGTCATGAGCAGGGTCGCGGCGACGGCCGCCGCGCGGACACAGTTCTGCCACCTCATCGGCGTCTCCTCGGTCGAGGGCGATTCTGGCGGCGGAAGAACAGGAAACCCAGTTCCCGTTTGCTGGTCACCATAGCGATCACCGCGAAAAACCGTCAACGCCCCCGAACAGGGACTTGCACCCCTCACCGCCCTGCCAGAACGGAGTCCGGCGGCACGCAGCACATCGCAAACCACCCCCGTCCGCGCACGACCTCACCGGAGGCCAGACGTCCGATTTCCCTGGAAATCACACAACTCCGCATCCCCCTCCGAGGAACAACCACACCCCAACCCACCACCTACCCCGCCCCTGGCCACGCGAGACCTACAGTTTCAACTGAAACTGTAGCCACGGGTGACGAGCTCGCAGTTTCAATTGAAACCTCGAACATGAGTGAGGGAGGCCCGCAGTTTCAATTGAAACTGCGGGCCTCCCGCGTGTCGGGCGCCCGACACGCGGGGGTGAGTCGGTGCAGTTTCACTGGGATCACCTCAGTGGAATCGCACAGCTCCGGTCAGGGCAGGGCGTCGCGGGGGTACTCGCCCTCCGTCAGGTGAGCAGGTCGTGCGGGGTGGTGCCGGTTTCGGTGAGGTCCAAGCCGAGTTCGGCGCGCTCGACCAGCCAGCGGCTCGGGCGGTAGCGCGGGTCACCGGTCGCCGAGTGCAGGGCGCGCAGGATGGACAGCACCCGCCGCGGGCCGACCTGCTGGCCCCACTCCAGGGGACCGCGCGGGTAGCCCAGCGCGATCCGCACCGCGGTGTCGATGTCGGCCGGGCTCGCCAGCCGCTGCTCGGCGATGAAGCAGCTGGTGTTGACGATCGCAGCGAGGATCCGCTGCGCCACCATGCCCGGGTTGTCGCGCACCACCGTCACCGCGCGGCCGGTCGCGGCCAGCGCCGCCCAGGCCGACCGGGCGAACTCCGGGTCGCAGGCCGGGTGCACGGACAGCACGCAGCGGGCTTCGGTGCTCAGCGGGTCGACGCCGCACACCCGCGTGACGGGCAGGTCGGCGGAGCGCGCCGCGGTCGCCGCGCTGTGGCCGTGCGGGGTGACCAGCACGACTGCTCCAGCGGAGGGTTCCGGCCCGCGCTCCACCTCAACACCCGCGCCCGCCAGCGCGTCGAGCAGGTCCGCGCTGTCGGACCAGACCGGGCGCGCCACCGCCTCCGGCGGCTGCGGCTCGGGGTCCTCCTGCTTGACCCCGTCGACGTAGGTGTAGAAGCCCTCCCCCGTCTTCCGGCCGAGCAGCCCGGCTTCCAGGCGGGTGCGGGTGATCGGCGACGGGCGCAGGCGCGGGTCGCCGTAGTAGCCGGTCCAGATGCTCTCCATCGCCGGGTGGGTGACGTCCAGCCCGGTCAGGTCCATCAGCTCGAACGGGCCCATCCGCAGGCCCAGCACGTCGCGGCAGATCCGGTCGACGTCCGAGGTGCTGGCCACCCCCTCGGCGAGGACCTGCAGCGCCTCGGTGACCAGCCCGCGCCCGGCGTGGTTGACCAGGAAGCCGGGGGTGTCGGTGGCGCGCACCGGGGTGTGGCCGAGCCGCCGCACCAGGTCCACCAGCGCGTCGGGGAGCCACGCCGCGGTCCGGGCGCCGGGGATCACCTCGACCAGGCGCATCAGCGGCACCGGGTTGAAGAAGTGCAGCCCGGCGAGTCGGCTCGGGTCCGCCAGCGCGGTGGCGATGGAGGTGACCTGCAGCGAGCTGGTGTTGGTGGCGAAGACGGTCGTCGCCGGGCAGATCTTCTCCAGCTCGGCGAACAGCTCGCGCTTGGTGGCCAGGTCCTCGCGGACCGCCTCGACCACCAGGTCGCACTCGGTCGGGGCCAGCGGGCTGTCCACCGGGCGCAGCCTTCCCCGCGCGGCCGCCGCCTGCTCGGCGGTCATCCGGCCCTTGCTGGCCAGCTTGTCGAACATCTGCCCGATCTGGTCGACCGCGCTGGTCACGGCCTCAGTGCGCGCATCGGCGAGCTCCACGGCCAGGCCCGCCGCCGCGGCGATCTGCGCGATCCCGCGCCCCATCACCCCGGTGCCGATCACCCGCACCGCGTTGACCTGCTCCGCCCACTGCATGGTCGACCTCCCGCCCCGGTTGCCTTCGACGCACCTTCGCACGGCACGCCAAGAGCGTCCAATACTGAATTGGCCTATCAGTGATACGCCCGCGAACATAATCGTCGCGTGTTCCGGAGCGCAACGGCGCTGTGCTACGAACGGATGGCGGCGGCGGAACGGCCACCGCGGTGGAACCGAAGGAGCAAGCGATGCGCGAAGCGGTGATCTGCGAACCGCTGCGGACCCCGATCGGCCGGTTCGGCGGGGTGTTCAAGACCGTTCCGGCGGTCGACCTGGCCTCGACGGTGATCAGGGCGCTGCTGGCGCGCACCGGGCTGGACGGCGCAGCGGTCGACGAGGTGATCCTCGGCCACGGCTACCCCACCTCCGACGCCCCGGCGATCGGCCGGGTGGCGGCGCTGGACGCGGGCCTGCCCATCGAGGTCGGCGGCAGCCAGGTGGACCGCCGCTGCGGGTCCGGGTTGCAGGCAGTCCTCGACGCCGCGATGCAGGTCCAGACCGGGGTCAGCGACGTGGTGCTGGCCGGTGGCGCGGAGAGTATGAGCAACGCGTCCTTCTACACCACCGAGGCCCGGTGGGGCATCCGCGGCAGCGGGCTGCAGCTGCACGACTCGCTGGCCCGCGGCCGGGTCACCGCGGGCGGCGCGAACTACCCGGTCCCCGGCGGCATGCTGGAGACTGCGGAGAACCTGCGCCGCGAGTACGAGATCTCCCGCACCGAGCAGGACGAGCTGGCGGTGCGCTCGCAGCAGCGCGCCGGAGCCGCGCAGGGCGCCGGGCTGTTCGCCGACGAGATCGTTCCGGTGACGGTGCGCTCCCGCAAGGGCGACACCGTGGTCGAGGTCGACGAGCACCCCCGCCCGGAGACCACGATGGACACCCTGGCGGCGTTGAAACCCGTGCTGGGCAAGTCGGACCCGGATGCGACGGTCACCGCGGGCAACGCCAGCGGGCAGAACGACGCGGCGGCGATCTGCGTGGTGACCACCCCGGAGCGCGCCGCCGAGCTGGGCCTGCGACCGCTGGTCCGCCTGGTGTCGTGGGCGCGGGCGGGCGTGCCGCCGCGCACGATGGGCATCGGCCCGGTCCCCGCGACGGCGAAGGCGTTGCAGCGCGCCGGGATCACCCTCGCCGACGTGGACCTGATCGAGCTCAACGAGGCGTTCGCGGCGCAGGTTCTGGCCTGCACGCGGGAGTGGGAGTTCAAGCCCGCCGACTTCGAGCGGCTCAACGTCAACGGCTCCGGCATCTCCCTCGGCCACCCGATCGGCGCGACCGGCGCCCGCATCCTGGCCACGCTCTCCCGCGAGATGCACCGCCGCGAAGCCCGCTACGGTCTGGAGACGATGTGCATCGGCGGTGGCCAGGGCCTCGCCGCCGTCTTCGAGCGGATCTGACCGGCACCCACCGCGGCTCCGGGGAGGCCCCGGAACCGCGGTGGAGCTCCGGTTCCCGTCCCAGGGGACGAAGCATCGGCGCCGCTGGCGTGGCCGCGGGGACCGCTCAGATCCTGTTGCCCTCGGGCGAGAGGGCGTACCAGTAGCCTCCGGCGGAGAGCACCCCGTGGCCGTTGGCCTGGCCCGGGACGTCGTCGCCGATGTAGTAGTACAGCGGGTGTCCGTTGTAGACGACCTGGGTCGCGCCGTCCGGGCGCCGGGTCGTGGTGAGCAGCTCGGGCTTGACGTCCGGGCCAGCCTGCGGTGGGGCCGTGGCGGTCAGCGGGGGCCAGTCCCGGGCGCAGCCGTCGAGGCAGGTGGGCTTGGACTCCCCGTCCTCGTCGAACAGGTACACCGCGCGGCCGTCCGGGCCGGTGAGCACCGGGCCCAGGCCGGGTACCTGCTCGGTGCGGACCACGACCGCCCCTCCGGTGACCGGGGGCGCGGTGTCCGGCGGCGGGGGTGTGCCGACTCCGCGGCCGGCTGGTTCCTCACCGCCGGGCACGCACGCGGCTGCCACGACCAGGGCGCTGCCGACCAGTCCGATGCTTCGCGGCGCTACCGCGCGATCTCGGATGAAGCGGGGCATCGGGCCTCCCTGCGACCGGGGCGGTGCCGTCGACGGTGACGCGGCCCGGCCGCGCTCGCCAGCAAGCCGCGCTCAACCGACCGAGCTGCCGCGTGGTCGCGGAGCTCCGCCGTGCCACTGCACAACAGCCCCGAGGATGCCTCCGCACCTGGGCCCAGAGAAGGGCCATTGGTCCTCGGATGAGCGGAGGGGCGCCCCTCCGGCTGGATCAGGTTCTCGCAGGTGTCGTCGAAGACCGCAGTGGTCCCTTCGCCCATCTCGACCGGCTCCTGGGCGAAGCGGACGCCACGAGTACGGGGAAGTCGCAGCCTCGGGGCCCGCGGCGGTCCACAGAGGAACCGCCACGGGGACCGGATCAGTCGTGGGGGCGCAGCGTCCAGGTGATCGACATCTCGCCGGTGACCGCGCCGTCGGCGCGCTGGATGCTGACCCGGACCGGGAACTCGGGGCGCTCGCCGGCATCCAGCTCAGCCACCACGTCGGCGATCGGGCGACCGAGCACCGCGGTGGCGGTCACCTCGCCCATGGCCAGCTTCCGGAAGTCGATCTCGGAGCGGACGGCCAGCGGCACCGCGCGGTGCAGCTGGTCGCCGAACGCCGCGATCACGATGGCACCGCTGGCCGACTCGGCGAGGGTGAACATCGCACCGGCGTGCGGGCCGCCCACGTGGTTGTGGAACTCCGCCTGGTCGGGCAGCCGGAGCACGGCCCGCTCCGGTGTGGTCTCGACGTACTCCAGGTTCAGCGTGCGCACCATCGGCACCGCCTGGGACAGCATGGCGCCGACGTCGTGGGGGTCCGCAGCAGCGGTCTCGGTCGTCATGGGCACCGATGCTACTCATCGGTAACTTGTGCCGCCAGCTCCGGCCCGCTCAGCGCGCCAACCGGCGCACCGCGGCACTGCCGCCGATCAGCAGCACCAGCGCGGCCAGTGCCCAGCGCCGCTTCTCCTCGGTGGTGTGCCCGGAGACCTCCACCTCGGGTTCCGCCGTGGGCACGGCGTAGTTGCCCGGAGGCGGCGGGCCGAGAGGTGGGGGTTCCGCCGTCGGGCTGGGCTCCGGTGGCGGAGCGGGTTCCGGGGTGGGGCTGGGTTCCGGAGTCGGGGTGGGCACCGGGACCGAGGTGCTCGGCGGCGGGACCGGCTGCCTGCTCGGCGGCGAAGTAAACGGGGGCGGTGCCGTCACCGAGGGCGGCGGTGGGGCCGCCACCAGGCAGCCCGCCGCGTCCGAGCTCGACATCGGGAGCACCGTGGCCAGCCACCTCACCGACCCGCCCCGACCGATCCGGTGCACCACGCCCGACTCGTTGGCCGTGACGTGGAGCGCGCGGTCGGGAGCGATCACCACCGACCCGTAGCTGAGCGGCGGCAGCCCCGGCACGCCGGTCACCTCCGCCACCCGGCCGTCGTGGCCCAGCCGGACCAGGGCCGCTCCCCCGGACCTGGTGGCGGAGATGCCGTAGAGCTGGCCGTCGACCGGGTCCACGTCGAAGTCGTCGAGCGACACCGGCCAGCCCAGCCCCTCGATGCGCACCGTCGAGAGCACCGCCAGGTACGTCCGGCTCCCGGGCTCGACGTCCACCACGTGCAGGTAGCCGTCCTCCGCGAGGTACCAGCGGTTCCCGGACACCGCCCCGGCCGACGGCGCGCGCAGCGCACCGGCCCGGACGGGCCCCAGGTCGCGGATGCTCCCGTCAGGCGTCACCACCACCGCGTGCCCGCCGTCCGGGAACGGTCCCGAGGGACCGCGCGAGGCCATCCCGTACACCAAGTGCTGAGCCGCCGAGTACCCAAGCGCGTTCAGCCGGTAACCCGGGGCGCCCAACCTGGTGCTGTCCGCGGCGGGGAAGTCCACCCGGTGCAGAGTGGACAGACCACCGCGGTTGCGGACCTGGAGCACCGAGCACCCCGGGGCCTCCGCCGCACTGGCCACCCAGGTGACCGACGCCAGCAGCACCAGGGCCGCCGCCGCTGCCGCTGCACCCCGCCTCAACTTCGGCCGAGCCGTTCGAGCGCCCAGCTGAAGGCCTCCGGACCGATCCGCGAGCCGCCGCTGAACGGGTTCTGCAGCTGGAAGATCGCGAACAGCAGCAGCGCCAGCGCACCGGCCAATGTGGACACCAGCACGATGTGCGGGAACAACCTGGTGCCACCGAAGAGGTTCGGCAGCAGCACGCAGACGACGCTGCCCACGATCAGCACGAACCACACCACCGCGACCACGCCGCGGTCGAACGCCCGGGTCAGGCGTTCGTGCCGCTCCTCGTAGACCTGGCCGAGCTGGGTGGTCGCCTCGGTCTTGCGGTCCTCCTCGAACTCGCCGTCGGCCGGGGCGTTCAGCACCACCTCGCGGATCTGGTCCAGCTGGGCCCACCCCGGCCCGGGCACCTCGCCGCCGCGCTGCATGACCGGCCACTCCTGCTCCACGACCGTGCGCAGGTAGCTGGCACCGAGGTCGCGGACCTGGGCACCGGACTGCTCGGGCAGCGCGTCCACCGCCCAGGCCACCGAGACCAGGCTCTGCGCTTCCCGGTAAGCCCCTTCCCGGGCGTCGGTCACGGTGTCGAACAGGGTGACCAGGACGAAGGCGAGCACCACCGCCTGGAGGCCGCTGACGATGGTGAACACCTGACCCGCCGCGTCGTTGTTGCTCGGCCTCCCCTCGTCCTGCCCGAGCCTGCGCACCAGGTAGCCGACCAGGGCCGCGGCCACCGACGCGCTCAGGACCCAGACCAGGCCCTGCAGGTAGGTGCTCATTCCGCGCTCCGGAGCGCTTCACCGCGCACCACCACCGGCTCGGGCACCAGCAGCTCGCCGACCTGGCAGCCCAGCGCGCTGCAGATGATGTCCAGGTCGGACAGCTTCAGGCTGGCCGGGGTCTTGGACCACAGCCCGGACATCTTCCCGGCCGAGACCACCAGGCCGTGCTCGCCGAGCAGCCGTTGCAGCTCGGCGGCCTTCCAGATTCCGCGCTGGGCCGCGACCAACCGCAGGTTCCACTTCACGACGACATCGCCTCCCACTCGATCCGCCCGGACCGGATGGCGCTTGCGCACACGCTCGCCCGCCTCCTGATGCACGAGAACGGGCGCTGCGGCCCGCTCGACACGATTTCAGAATTTTCGAGGGAAACACCGCGAAGAACGCGGTTCCTCCGCGGCCGAACAGTACTCCGAATTGGACGGAGCACAGATAGTCCGATTCGTGGAATCTGCGGGCGCGGAGCAGTTCGCCCACTTGGAGCAATATCCTCGGGGAATATTCCAAGATCACTGGAACGGCCTAGCGCAAGCAGGTGCACCGCCGCCGAATTGTCGGACACCATTGCCCGGGACGATTACTCAGGGTTCAGCGCGAGCCGTGGTCCAGGTGAGCCAGAACACGTCGACTACCACGAACTTTACCGATATGAGCAGCACTTTCGGGTGACTGTACGGCCGAGATCGACAGTGCTAACGTCGCCGTCGGCAGCGAGGAAGACGGCAACCCGGCAACGGGCGAGCCATTTCATTCGAACCATTCCGCATTCCAGCGAAAACAATCCTCAGCGCAATTCAGCTGCCCGAACTCAGCGATCGAGATGATTGGTGGTATTGGCGTGACTGGGACCGAACCGCTCAACCACGGCGAGACCGGAGCCTCGCAGTTGAGCCTGAGCACGGCGGCGGCCCGAAACCTGGCGACCACGACCAAGTCCGTCCCGCAGATGCAGGGCATCACCTCGCGCTGGCTGCTGAAGATGCTGCCCTGGGTGCAGGCCGCGGGCGGGGTGTACCGGGTCAACCGGCGCCTGAGCTACACCCTCGGCGACGGGCGCGTCACCTTCACCAACACCGGCGCGGAGGTGCGGGTGATCCCGCAGGAGCTGCGCGAGATCCCGCTGCTGCGCGGGCTCGACGACGACGCCGTGCTCGGGGCGCTGGCCGACCGGTTCGTGCAGCAGGAGTTCGAGCCCGGCCAGGTGATCGCCACCGCTGGCCAGCCCGCCGAGCAGGTCGTGCTCATCGCCCACGGCAAGGTCAACCAGATCGGCACCGGCGAGTACGGCGACCAGACCGTGCTCGGCGTGCTGGCCGACGGCGAGTTCTTCGGCACGCAGGTGCTCGGCGGGGACTCGGCCACCTGGAGCTCCACCTACCAGGCGGTCACCCCCTGCACCGTGCTCACCCTGCGGAGCCAGGCCTTCCAGGAGATGAACGGCCACTCCGAGGTGCTGCGCGAGCACGTCCAGCGAGCCCTGTCCCAGCCGAGGCGCCGCCACAACCCGCACGGCGAGGCCGACATCGAGATCGCCTCCGGTCACGCGGGCGAACCGCAGCTGTCCGGGACCTACGTGGACTACGAGCTCGAACCCCGCGAGTACGAGCTCAGCGTGGCCCAGACCGTGCTGCGCGTGCACAGCCGGGTCGCCGACCTCTACAACCAGCCGATGAACCAGACCGAGCAACAACTCCGCCTCACCATCGAAGCGCTGCGCGAGCGCCAGGAGCACGAGCTGGTCAACAACCGCGACTTCGGGCTGCTGCACAACGCCGACCTCCGCCAGCGCATCCACACCCGCACCGGCCCACCCACCCCCGACGACTTCGACGACCTGCTGACGCTGGTGTGGAAGGAACCCAGCTTCTTCCTGGCCCACCCGCGCACCATCGCCGCGTTCGGGCAGGAGTGCAGCAAGCGCGGAATCTACCCGCACAGCACCGACCTGCACGGCCACCAGGTGCCGTCCTGGCGCGGGGTGCCGATCCTGCCGTGCAACAAGCTGCGCGTCAGCGACACCCGCACCAGCTCGGTGCTGCTGGTGCGCGCCGGTGAGGAGAACCAGGGCGTGGTCGGGCTGCACCAGACCGGCATCCCCGACGAATACCGGCCCGGGCTGTCCGTGCGGTTCATGGGGATCAACGACCAGGCCGTCATCTCCTACCTCGTCAGCGCCTACTACTCGGCGGCCGTGCTGGTGCCCGACGCGATCGGTGTGCTCGAGCACGTCGAGCTCGGCCGCGCGTGAGCGACGTCGAACCACCTCTAGGAGCAGTGGACACCGTGACCAGGACCGAACCGGGCGAGGCGTCGCCGCTGAGCCTGAGCACCGCGGCAGCGCGCAAGCTGTCGACGACGACCAAGACCGTCCCGCAGATGCAGGGCACCACCTCGCGGTGGCTGGTGCGGATGCTGCCGTGGGTCGACGTCGGGGCCGGCACCTACCGGGTCAACCGGCGGCTGACCTACGCGGTCGGCGACGGCCGGATCACCTTCACCAACACCGGCGCGGACGTGCGCGTGATCCCCCAGGAACTGCGCGAGCTCCCGCTGCTGCGCGGGTTCGACGACGACACCGCGCTGGGCGCGCTGGCCGACCGGTTCATCCAGCAGGAGTTCGAGCCCGGCCAGGTCCTCGCCCGGGCCGGGCAACCCGCCGAGCAGGTCGTGCTGATCGCCCACGGCAAGGTCACCAAGCTCGGCACCGCCGAGTACGGCGAGGAGGCCGCGCTGACCGTGCTGGCCGACGGCGAGTTCTTCGGCGCCGACGTGCTCGCCGAGGAGGGAACCTGGCAGCACACCTACAAGGCAGTCACGCCGTGCACCGCGCTCGTCCTGACCCGGCGGGCGCTGCAGGCGGTCAACCTCCGGTTCGACCAGCTGCGGGCGCACATCGCGGCCACCCGCGGGCGACCGGTCCCGAAGCAGAACAAGCACGGCGAAGCCGAGATCGCGCTGGCCTCCGGGCACTCCGGTGAGCCGACGCTGCCCGCGACCTACGTGGACTACGAGCTCGAACCCCGCGAGTACGAGCTCAGCGTGGCCCAGACCGTGCTGCGGGTGCACAGCCGGGTCGCCGACCTCTACAACCAGCCGATGAACCAGACCGAGCAACAACTCCGCCTCACCATCGAAGCGCTGCGGGAGCGCCAGGAGCACGAGCTGGTCAACAACCGCGACTTCGGGCTGCTGCACAACGCCGACCTCCGGCAGCGCATCCACACCCGCACCGGCCCACCCACCCCCGACGACCTGGACGAGCTGCTCTCCCGGCGGCGCGGGTCGCGGTTCTTCCTGGCCCACCCGCGCACCATCGCCGCGTTCGGCCGGGAGTGCACCCGGCGCGGGATCTACCCGCAGACCACCGAGGTGCAGGGCCGCCAGGTGCAGGCTTGGCGGGGCGTGCCGATCCTGCCCAGCGACAAGATCCCGATCAGCGAGCGCGGCACCAGCTCGATCCTGTGCCTGCGCACCGGTGAGGAGGACAGCGGGGTGGTCGGCCTGCAGCAGACCGGCATCCCCGACGAGCAGCAGCCCGGGGTCTCCGCGCGGTTCATGGGGATCGACGACCGAGCGGTGATCTCCTACCTGGTCAGCACCTACTTCTCGGCGGCGGTGCTGGTCCCGGACGCGCTCGGCGTCCTCGAGCACGTCGAGACCAACCGCTGATCCAGCGGTTCCGCGCGGGGCGCGCAGCGGCGCGAGCACCGCTGCGCGCTCCGCACCCGCCGCAGGGTTCCCGCCACCGCGTCGAAAGGGAAGTCCGATGACCACCATGCAGCAGGAGGCCCGCCGGGCGGGCGCTGCTTACGAGGCCCTGACCCGCAGCCGCACCATGGTCGAGCCCGCGCTGCGGGCCGCGGTCGACCGGTTGCCCACCCGGATGCAGCAGGTCGCCGGGTACCACTTCGGGTGGTGGGACGAGCACGGCAACCCGGTGCGCGCCGACCGCGGCAAGGCCCTGCGCCCGGCGCTGGTGCTGCTCACCGCCAGCGCGGTCGGCGGCGACCCGGCGGTGGCGGTCCCGGCCGCGGTCGCCGTGGAGCTGGTGCACAACTTCTCGCTGCTGCACGATGACGTGATGGACGGCGACGTCACCCGGCGGCACCGGCCCACGGCGTGGACGGTGTTCGGCAGCGGCCCGGCGATCCTGGCCGGGGACGCGCTGCTGTCGCTGGCCTCCGACGTGCTCGCGGCGTGCCCCCACCCCGAGTCGGCCAACGCCGTGCGGACGTTGAGCACCACCGTGCTGAACCTGATCAACGGGCAGGTCGCCGACCTGGCCTTCGAGGACCGCCGCAGCGTGGACCTGACCGAGTGCCAGCGGATGGCCCGCGACAAGACCGGTGCGCTGCTGGGCTGCGCGTGCACGCTCGGGGCGATGTTCGGCGGCGGCGGGACCGAGCAGGTCGCCCGGCTGCGCAGCTTCGGTGAACGGCTCGGGCTGGCGTTCCAGCACGTCGACGACCTGCTGGGGATCTGGGGTGATCCGGCCATCACCGGCAAGCCGGTGTTCTCCGACCTGCGCACCCGCAAGAAGACCCTGCCGGTGGTCTTCGCGTTGACCTCCGGCACGCCCGCCGGGCAGCGGTTGGCCGCCGTCTACCTCCACGACCAGCCGTTGTCCGGCAGCGACCTGGCCCAGTCCGCCGAGCTGATCGCGCTGGCCGGTGGGCGGAGCTGGAGCCAGCACCAGAGCGACGAGCTGCTGAGCTCGGCGCTGGCCGACCTCCGCCGCGCCGACCTGGAGACCCGCCCGGCCGAGCAGCTCACCGCACTGGCCCACCTGATGACCCACCGCGACCACTGACCGGTCGGTGACCGCCGCCCCGGGTGGCGGTCACCGACGGCGGTTGCCGAACAGGCCCCGGGTGATCTCGCGGCCGAGGGCGCTGGCCGCGGAGCGGAAGAACGACCGGACCGCCGGGCTGTCCATCGCCTGCTGGAAGACGCCCGGCTTGTCCGCCGCGGGCTCGTCCCGCCCGCTCGGCGCGGCCTGGGCTGGTTCCTCCGGTGCGGGCGCGACCTTGTTCGCCAGGCGTTCGTAGGCCGATTCGCGGTCGATGGTCTCCTGGTACCGCTCCCACAGCGGTGATCCGGCCGCGTGGGAGCGCACCGCCTCCTCCTCGATCGTCCCCATCAACGACCGCGGGGCCCGCAACCGGGTCCAGGCCACCGGGGTCGGCGCGCCGGTCTCGGAGAGCACCGTCACCACCGCCTCGCCGATGCCCAGCGAGGTCAGCGCCTGGTCCAGCTGGTAGTGCTCGGTGGTCGGGTAGGTCTTGACGGTGCGGCTCAGCGCCTTCTGGTCCTCCGGGGTGAACGCGCGGATCGCGTGCTGGACGCGGGCGCCCAGCTGCGAGAGCACCGCGTTGGGCAGGTCGGTGGGCAGCTGCGTGCAGAAGAAGACGCCGACGGCCTTGGAGCGGATCAGCTTCACCGTCTGCTCGATGCGCTCCAGGAACGCCTTGGACGCCTCGGCGAACAGCAGGTGTGCCTCGTCGAAGAAGAACACCAGCTTCGGGCGGTCGAGGTCACCGGCCTCGGGCAGCTCCTCGAACAGCTCGGCGAGCAGCCACATCAGGAAGGTGGAGAACAGCACCGGGTCGGACTGCACGTCGTCCAGCTCCAGCAGGTTCACCACGCCCTTGCCGTCGACCTGCCGGAGCAGGTCGGCGACCGCAAGCTCGGGTTCGCCGAAGAACTCCGCGCCACCGCGGGCCTCCAGGTTGGACAGCGCGCGCAGGATGACGCCCGCGGTGGCCACCGAGACCCCACCGATGCCCTTCAGCTCCGCCTTGCCCTCGTCGCTGGTCAGGTACTGGATGACCGCGCGCAGGTCCTTGAGGTCCAGCAGCGCCAGGCCGCGCTCGTCGGCCCAGTGGAAGATCAGGCCCAGCGTCGACTCCTGCGTGGCGTTCAGCCCCAGCACCTTGGCCAGCAGCAGCGGGCCGAAGCCGGTCACGGTCGCGCGGATCGGCACCCCGCGGCCGCGGGTGCCCAGCGACCAGAACTGCACCGGGTAGTCGGTGGCCCGCCAGTCGTCGCCGACCTCGGCCGAGCGCTCGGTCACCTTGGCCCCGCCCTCCCCGGCCTGCGCCAGCCCGGACAGGTCCCCCTTGACGTCGGCGAGCAGCACCGGCACCCCGGCGTCGGAGAGCTGCTCGGCCAGCAGCTGCAGCGTCTTGGTCTTGCCGGTGCCGGTCGCCCCGGCCACCAGGCCGTGCCGGTTGAGGGTGGCCAGCGGGACGCGCACGGCCGCCCCGGCGTCGACCGCGCCGTCCACCACCACCGCCCCGAGCTCGACGGCAGCGCCTCCGGTCGCGTAGCCCGAAGCGATCTGCCGCGCCGCGTTGTCCGCCATCACGTCCTCCCGCCCGCCGGTCCGTCCGGTTTCGAACATAGGTCCGCGCCTGGCCGCGGCCCCGGTGAGCCACCCGGACGAGCGATGCGCCGGCGAGTCCGGAGGCCGCCTACCGCTCCGCACAGCGGCCGTCAACCGGCGCCGCGAGCCGGGATCCTCCCTTGACAGCGCGGGCTGTTCCACGCCTAGAGTGCAGTGGTCGGATGATCAGACCTCGCCCCCTTCGGTCCACTGTGGAGCACCAGGAGGAGTCCGTTGGACGACGTTCGCACGGCCATCGTCACGGGCGCGGGGTCCGGCATCGGCCACGCCACCGCCGTCGCGCTGGCCACCGAGGGGTACCGGGTCGTGGCCGTCGACCTCGCCGGGACCGAGCGGACCGCGGAAGCCGTCGCCGCGGCGGGTTCGGAAGCGCTGCCAGTCGTGCTGGACGTGCGCGACGCCGAGGCGTTCGAAGCGGCCGTGGACCGCGCCGAGCAGCACTTCGGTGGCACCCCGCGGCTGCTGGCCAACATCGCCGGTATCGGGGTCGCCGCAACCGTGACCGGGACCAGCCGGGAGGACTGGGACGCCGTGCTCGGGGTGAACCTGACCGCGCTGTTCGAGACCTGCCGGATCGTGCTGCCCCGGATGGTGGCGGCCGGGGGCGGCAGCATCGTCAACGTCTCCTCGGTGGCCGGGGTGGTCGGCGTGCGCAACCGGGCCGCCTACTGCGCGTCCAAGGCCGGGGTCCTCGGGCTCACCCGCTCCATCGCCGTCGACTACGCCGACCGCGGCATCCGGGCGAACGCGATCTGCCCCGGCACGGTGGCCAGCGAGTGGATCGGCAAGATCCTGGCCGACGCCCCGGACCCCGACGCCGCCCGCGAGGCCATGGAGCAGCGGCAGCTGGACGGCCGGATGGGCACCCCCGAGGAGGTCGCCGCGGGCATCGTCTTCCTGGCCGAGGCGCGCTTCGCCAACGGCAGCGCCTTCGTCCTGGACGGGGGCATGACCGCCATCTGAGAACTCGGCTCGCCCGGCGGCCGGGTCCTCAGCTCGCCGGGACCGTGGAAGGAGCAAGCCCGTGAGCGAGTCCGAACTCGACCGGCTGCGGCAGCGGATCAGCGCGGAGGACGCCCTGGTGGTGGCGTTCTCCGGGGGCGTGGACTCGGCCCTGCTGGCGGCAGTGGCGCACCAGGTGCTGGGGCCGCGGGCGCTGGCCGCCACCGCCGTGTCGCCCAGCCTGGCCGCCGTGGAACGGCGGCAGGCCAAGGAGTTCGCCCACACCCGCGGCATCCCGCACGTCGAGGTCTGCACCGACGAAGCGGAGCGGCCCGAGTACGCGGCCAACGACGGGAACCGCTGCTACCACTGCAAATCAGCGCTGTTCGACGCGATCGAGCCACTGGCCACCGCGTTGGGCGGCCGCATCGCGCTGGGCACCAACCTCGACGACCTGGGCGACCACCGCCCGGGTCAGCTGGCTGCCGCGCAGCGCGGCGCCATCGCTCCGATGGTGGACGCCGGGCTGACCAAGCAGGCTGTGCGCCGGGTGAGCCGGGAGCTCGGGCTCGTCACCGCGGACAAGCCCGCCGCCGCGTGCCTGGCCTCGCGCGTAGCCTACGGCGATCCGGTGACCCCGGAGGTGCTCGGGCGCATCGAGCGCGCTGAATCCGCCGTGCACGCACTGGGCTTCGAGGTGTGCCGGGTGCGCGCGCACGGGCAGGGCACCGTTGCGCGGCTGGAGGTCCCGGAGGACGACATCGCTCGCGCGACCGAGCAGCGCACCGAGCTGGACCGGGTCGTGCGCGAGGCGGGGTTCCAGTTCTGCGCCGTCGACCTGGGCGGGTTCCGCAGCGGGCGGATGAACGCCCTGCTGCCGCTGCTGCCAGTGCGGAGCGCGTCGTGACCGGGTTCGCCGATCTCGGCTACGCGCGGGTGGACGTCGACCGGGAAGCCCGGCAGGGGCTGCCGGAGGTGGTCTACGCACCCGGCAAGCAGCCCGCCGAGATCACCGGCATCGTCACCGAGCTGCTCGCCAGCGGCACCGGTCCGGTGCTGGTCACCCGGCTGGACCCCGGCACCGCCGGGCAGGTCGAGGTTCCCGGTGGCAGCTACCACGAGACCGCCCGGCTGATGGTGTGGCGACCGGCTCCGCCGCGCCCGTTCCGGGTGTGCGTCGCGACCGCGGGCACCGCGGACTGGCCGGTCGCCGCCGAAGCCGAGGCGGTGTGCGGCGCGATCGGGTTGACCACCCACGTCGTGCGCGATGTCGGGGTGGCCGGTCTGCACCGGCTGCTGGCGGTCCGCGAGGAGCTGGCGCGGGCCGACGCGGTGATCGTGGTGGCCGGGATGGAGGGGGCGCTGGCCAGCGCCGTCGGTGGTCTGGTGGCGTGCCCGGTCGTCGCGGTGCCCACGTCCACCGGCTACGGCGCGGCGCTGGACGGGGTGACCGCACTGCTGGCCATGCTGACCTCGTGCGCGGCCGGGTTGACCGTGGTCAACATCGACTCCGGGTTCGGGGCGGCGATGGCCGCGCACCGGCTGGCCCACACCGCGGTGGGGCGCCGGTGATCCTCTGGCTCAACCCGGTCACGGGTGCTTCCGGGGACATGCTGCTGGGCGCGCTGCTCGGGCTCGGGGCGCCGCTGGAGGCGGTGCGGGCGGCCGTCGAGTCGACCGGGCTGGCGGGCTGGCGGTTGCGCGCCGAGCAGGTGCAGGTCGACGGCATCGCGGCGACCCGGGCGGTGGTGGAGGTCGAGGACACCAGCACCGAGCGGCACGCCTCGGAACTGCTCGCGCGGGTGCGACAGGCCCGCCCCGAGCCCGTCGCCGAGCTGGCCGCGGCGGCGGTGCGCGCGATCGCCGAGGTGGAAGGCGCGTTGCACGGACGGCACCCCGACGAGGTGCACCTGCACGAGATCGGCGGTCTGGACACCGTCGTCGACACCGTGGGCGTGGCCGCCGCACTGCACGCTCTGGGCGTCACAGCAGTGAATTCCGCTCCCTTGGCGCTGGGCAGCGGCACGGTCCGGTGCGCCCACGGCATCCTCCCCGCCCCCGCGCCGGCGACCATGCAGCTGCTCCGCGGCGCAGCGGTCGTCGGCACCGACCTGCCCGGCGAGACGGTGACCCCGACCGGCGCCGCGCTGCTCCAGGCCGCCGGGACCAGGTTCGTCCCGCCTCCCGCGATGACCGTGCGGGAAACCGCCTACGGGGCCGGGACCAAGCGCTTCGCCCAGCGCCCCAACGTGCTCCCGGCGACGCTCGGCACGCCGCTGACCGCCGAGCCCGTCGAACCGATGGTCATCGTGGCGTGCAATGTGGACGATGTCACCGGCGAACTGCTGGGCCACGTCATCGGTCGCGCGCTGCGGGCTGGTGCGGCCGACGCGTGGACCACCCCGTCGACGACGAAGAAGTCCCGCCCCGCCCACGTGCTGCACGTCCTGTGCCACCCGGACCGGGAACCCGAGCTGACCGAGCTGGTCCTGGCCGAGACCGGCAGCCTCGGCGTCCGCAGCCACCCGGTCTACCGCCGGGCCCTCCCCCGCCGCACCACGGCGGTCACCGTGGACGGCCACCGGATCCGGCTGAAGCACGGACCCTGGCACACCAAACCGGAGCACGACGACGTCGCGGCGGCCGCGGACGCCCTCGGCCTGTCGCTCAGGACCGTCGCCGCTCGCGCCCTGGCCGCAGGAGAGCAGCAGGCGTGAACCGCGCGCCTGTGCCACACTCCCCGGACCATGGACTGGGAACGAGCGCTCGCGTGGGTCGCCGGGTACGAGCGGGCGTGGCGGACGCCGGGTGTCGAGGTCCTCGCGGAGCTGTTCACCCCGGACGCCACCTACCAGCAGGCCCCCTACCTGGCACCGGTCGTCGGCCTGCCGGCCATCGAGCGGATGTGGCAGGCCGAGCGCACCGGCCCCGACGAGCAGTTCCAGATGTCCAGCAGCCCGGTCGCGCTCGAAGGTGACACCGCGGTCGTCCGGGTGGAGGTCCACTACGGCGGCCCGGGAGGGCAGGAGTACCGCGACCTGTGGGTCATCGGCTTCGCCCCGGACGGCAGGTGCCGGGCCTTCGAGGAGTGGCCCTTCTGGCCCGGCAAGGGCGCCACGCCGAGCTGACGCGATCGGCCTAGCCCAGGAACTTGTCCAGCGTGATCGGCAGGTCGCGGACCCGGACTCCGGTGGCGTGGTGCGCGGCGTTGGCGATCGCCGCCGCCGTGCCCACGATGCCCAGCTCGCCGATCCCCTTGGTGCCCATCGGGTTCACGTACGGGTCGTGCTCGTCGATCCAGTCCACCTCGATCTCGCCGACGTCGGCGTTGGTCGCGATGTGGTACTCCGCGAGGTCGTGGTTGACCACGTGGCCGTAGCGGGGGTCGACCGCGCTGTGCTCGTGCAGCGCCATGGACAGGCCCATGGTCATCCCGCCGAGCAGCTGGGACCGCGCCGTCTTGGCGTTGACGATCCGGCCCGCCGCGAAGATGCCCAGCATCCGCGGCACCCGCACCTCGCCGGTGTCGGCGTGCACCCGGACCTCGGCGAACTGCGCGCCGAAGCTGTGCATCGCCAGCTGCCCGGCGTACGGGTTGTCCGGGATGGCCCCGGTGACCTCGACGCCCTCGTCGGGGACCGGTTCCCCGCGCGGCAGCTGCGCGCGCAGGCGGCGGGCCGCGTCCACGATCGCCGAGCCCCAGCAGCCGATCCCGGTGGAGCCACCGGCACCGGAGGCGTAGGGCAGGTCGGTGTCACCAATGCTGAGCTGGACGCGGGAGAGGTCCACCTCCAGCGCGTCCGCCGCGATCTGGGTCAACGCCGTCCACGTGCCGGTACCGATGTCGGCCGCGCCGATCAGCACCCGGTAGCGGCCGTCCGGCCGGGCCTGGATGGTGGCGCGCGACCCGGGCATGGACAGCACCGGGTACGTCGAGGCGGCCACGCCGGTGCCCACCAGCCAGCGGCCGTCCCGACCGGAGCGCGGGGCCGGGTCGCGCTGCGCCCAGCCGAAGCGCTGCGCGCCCTCGCGCAGGCAGGCGACCAGGTTGCGGCTGGAGAACGCGCGGCCGGTGTCCGGGTCGGTGTCCGGTTCGTTGCGGATGCGGAACTCCACCGGGTCCAGCCCGCAGGCGATGGCCATCTCGTCCACCGCCACCTCCAGGCCGAACATGCCGGGGCACTCGCCGGGGGCCCGCATCCACGACGGCACCGGCACGTCCAGCTCGGCGACCCGGTGCGTGGTGCGGCGGTTCGGCGCGGCGTACATGGTGCGGGAGGGCACCGCGGTCTGCTCCACGAACTCCTTGATCCGCGAGGTCTGCGACACCGCGTCGTGGCTGATCGCGGTCAGCTGCCCGTTGGCGTCGCTGCCCAGCCGGATGCGCTGGAGGGTGCCGGTGCGGTAGCCGACGACGGTGAACATCTGCTGCCTGGTCAGCACGAGCTTCACCGGGCGCGGCTCGACGTGCTGGGCGGCCATCGCGGCCAGCACCACGTGCGCGTGCGGCAGCCCCTTCGACCCGAAACCGCCGCCCACGTGCGGGGACACCACGTGGATGCGCTGCTGGTCCAGGCCGAAGACCGCGGCGATGGCATCCCGCACCCAGTGCACGCCCTGCGTGGAGTCGTAGAGGGTGAGGTCGCCGCCGGACCAGCTCGCGATGGTCGCGTGCGGTTCCATCGGGTTGTTGTGCTCCTGCGGCGTGGTGTAGGTCTCGTCGAGCACCACCGCGGCGCTGGCCAGCGCGGCGTCCACGTCGCCTTCTGCGGTGTCGGTGCGGGCCCCGCCGTTGACCAGCTCCGGTTTGACCAGGTCCGGCCGGGCCGGGTGCAGGTCGACGTCGTGCGGCTGCTGCTCGTAGTCGACGTGCACCACCCGCGCCGCCCGCCGCGCTGCCTCGGCGCTCTCGGCCAGCACCGCCCCGATGAGCTGGCCGCGGAAGGCGACCTCCGGGGACTGCAGGACGGCCAGCTCGGCGTCCTGGTTGGCGGCCAGCTCGGGGGCGTTGTCGTGGGTGAGCACCCCGACCACCCCGGGTTCGGCCATCGCCTCGGTGGTGTCGATGCGGGTGATGCGGCCCCGGGCGATCTCGGCTTGCAGCGGGAACGCGTGCACCGGCCGGTCGACCGGGTGCTCGGCCGCGTACAGCGCCGCGCCGCGGACCTTCTCCACGCCTTCGATGCGATCCACCGGGGCACCGATGATGCTGGTCGTCGTGGTCATCGCGGCACCCCCGCCAACTCGGAGAGCACGCTGACGACCATGTTGCGCGCCAGCGCGACCTTGAACTCGTTGCCGGGCAGCGGACGCGCCCCGGCCAGTTCAGCGTCGGCGGCGCTGCGGAACGCCTCCACCGACGCGTCGCTGCCGCGCAGCGCGGCTTCGGCGGCGCTGGCCCGCCACGGCTTGTGCGCGACGCCGCCCAGCGCCAGGCGCACGTCGCGCACCACACCGTCGGCGACGTCGACGGCAGCGGCCACCGACACCAGAGCGAAGGCGAAGGACGCGCGGTCGCGCGCCTTGCGGTACCGGGAGCGGGTCGCGAAGTCCAGCAGCGGGACGTCGACCGAGGTGATCAGCTCGCCGTGCTCCAGGACGGTGTCCCGCTGCGGGTCGTCGCCGGGCAACCGGTGCAGGTCCACCAGCGGGATGGACCGCGGCCCGCTCGGGCCCTCGGTGTTCACCACGGCATCGAGCGCCGCCAGCGCCACTGCCATGTCGGACGGGTGCGTGGCGATGCACGCCTCGGAAGCACCGAGGATGGCGTGCTCTCGTTGGAAGCCCTCGCGCGCCGAGCAACCAGTGCCCGGTTCACGCTTGTTGCACGGCGTGCTGACGTCCTGGAAGTACGAACACCTGGTGCGCTGCAACAGGTTCCCGCCGGTCGTGGCCAGGTTGCGCAGCTGCCCGGAGGCACCGGCCAGGACGGCCTGCGACAGCACCGGGAACCGCTGGCGGACCACCTCGTCGGCGGCCAGCGCGCTGTTGGTGACCGCCGCCCCGATCCGGACGCGGTCCGGGTGCAGCTCGACCTGGTCGGAGGTCAGCCCCCGCACGTCGACCAGCAGGTCCGGCACCGCGACCTCCAGCTTCATCAGGTCGACCAGGTTGGTGCCACCCGCCAGGTAGGCCGCCTCGGGATCGGCGGTCAGCGTGCTCACCGCGCTGCTGACGTCCGGGACGTGCTGGTAGCGGAACGGTCTCATCGCTGCACGACCTCCACGATGGCCGGGACCATGTTGGCGTAGGCGCCGCAGCGGCACAGGTTCCCGCTCATCCGCTCGCGCACCTCCTCGGCCAGGTCCGCCCCGTCGGAGGTGACCACGCTGGGCTCTCCGTCGTGCAACTCGCGCACCACGCCCACCGCCGACACCACCTGACCCGGTGTGCAGTAACCGCACTGGAACGCGTCGTGCTCGATGAACGCGCGCTGCACCGGGTGCAGGTCACCGTCGGCCAGGCCATCGGCGGTGCGCAGGTCCGCTCCGTCGAAGGCCACCGCCAGCATCAGGCAGCTGTTGACCCGGCGGTCGTCGAGCAGCAGCGTGCACGCGCCGCACTGGCCGTGGTCGCAGCCCTTCTTCGGGCTGGTGATGCCGAGCCGTTCCCGCAGCGCGTCGAGCAGCGTGGTGCGGGTGTCGACGGTGAGCCGGTGTTCGACGCCGTCCACGACGAGGGTGATCTCGGTGTCCAATGCCCCTCCCCTCAAGTCCTGTCCACCGGGTGTACCCGCGTCGCGGGAGCGGCACTCACGGGTTCTCGTCGGGGCGCTCCTCGGCCAGCCGCTCGTCGAGGGACTCGCCTTCGCGCTCGTCGCGCGGTGTCGGGCGCCGCTCTGTCTCCACCGTCCAGCTGTCCGGCGGTTGCACCCCGCGCTCGATCGGTTCGCCCCCGAGCTCCTCCTCGTCCAGGCGCTCCATGCCCTGCAGGGTCTCGGGTTCCTCCGGTTGTTCGGACAACGCGCTCACCTCCGTTCCGCGGTGGTCAGGTCGGCCCACGGGTCGCTCTTCTGCGCCAACCGGCGGGCCATGTTCGCCAGGCCGTAGGACTGCGGGCGCGCGCGGCCGAGCTCGCCGAGGTCCAGCGGCGTCGCGGCCGGGGCGCCCGGGCGGGCCCGCAGCGAGTACGGCGCGATCATGGTCTGGCCGTAGGCGTTGCGGTTGGTGTCCAGGAAGATCCGGTCGCCGCGCTTGTCCTTGCGCTGCTCGACCGTCAGCCGCTCCGGGTCGTCGCGCGCCGCCCGGTCGACGAGCTCGCGCAGGTCGGCCCGGACCTCGTCGAACCCGCGGTCCCCGGGCAGCGGGGCGGCGACGTGGAAGCCCCGGCCGCCGGTGGCCTGCACGTGCGGGTCCCACCCGGCGTCGCGGAACTGCTCGCACATCCGGCGGGTCACCTCGCGCAGCTCGGCCAACCCGGTGCCGTCCGGCGGGTCCAGGTCGAGCACCACCAGCACCGGCCGTTCCAGGTCGTCCACCGTGGACAGTCCGAGGTGGAACTCCAGGCAGGCCTGACCGGCCAGGTAGAGCAGCGTCGCGGCGTCGTCGACGACCGCGTGGTGCACCACCCCGCGCTCCCCGCGCTGCGGTACCGACTCCACCCGGACCCAGTCCGGGAAGTGGTCCGACGCCTCCTTCTGGAAGAAGCCGCCCGCCCCGATGCCGTCCGGGAAGCGCCGCAGCGTCAGCGGTCTGCCCCGGGTGTGCGGGACCATCACCTCGGCGACCGCGCGGTAGTAGTCGAGCACGTCCTGCTTGCGGTACCCGTCGTCCGGGTAGAGCACCTTGTCCGGGTTGGACACCTCGAAGCGGTGCCCCCGGACCTCCAGCTGCGCGCCCACGCCGATCACCGCAGCTCGTCGTTGGTCCGGCCGGAGAGCACCGATTCCGGTTGCGTGCTCACCGGGTTGCGCCGCCGGTCGGCCCCCTCGTCGTCGACCTTGACCAGCAGCCACTGCTCGCGCCCGCGGATCTTGGTCCGGGTCAGAGCGAAGTCGCCGCGCAGCTTCTCGCCGTGCAGCCGCACCTTCACGTGCCCGGCCGCGAGCCCGTCGGACATCGTGACCGGTTCGCCGTCGCGCTCGGTGTCGTTGCGGTAGGTGCCGGTGTCCCAGACCACCACCGTGCCCGCGCCGTAGCCCTCCGGGATCTCGCCTTCGAAGTCGGCGTAGTCCAGCGGGTGGTCCTCGGTCGGGGTGGCCAGCCGCTTCTCCCGCGGGTCCAGCGACGGCCCCTTCGGCACCGCCCACGACTTGAGCACGCCGTCGACTTCGAGCCGGAAGTCGTGGTGCAGGCTGGAGGCGTCGTGCCGCTGCACCACGAACCTCGGCCGGTCCCCGGGGGCACCGCCGCGGGGTTCCCCGGAGCGCTCCAGGTCGCGCTTGCGCCGGTAGGTCGAGAGCTCGTTCTCAGCCATGCCCCGGGCCTACCCGGAGTGGTCGTCGGCTAACCGGGAGCGATCAAGCCGCATTCGAAAACCGCCTGCTGACACATCAAGTTGAGACGATCGGGTGAAACCTGGAACCAACTGGCGGCGCATTTGTTCCTATGGGGCGAGAAGGGCGATGTCGCAGCCAGGGAGATCATCCATGCAGCAGCACGTGCACGCCGAACTGATCGGCGGCCCGGAGGACGGCCGGTCGTTCATCATCCCCGCGCCGGAGGCGGACTTACCCCTCGGTCAGTTCACCTTCCCGTCCCCGCGCGATGGCGAGTCCCCGTGCGCGCGCTACGACCGGCACGACCGCCGCGCCGACGGCGTGTGGCGCTACCAGTACGCGGGAGAACTGGCCATCCCGTGACCGCCGCGGTCACCGGCGAGGCCGGAGGGGCCGCAGCGCTCCTAGGCCAGGGGCATCGTCGACCGCGACCACGCGCACAACGCGACCCCTCCCACCCGAGTGGCTCCCCACCGACCACATCCGGGCCCCGTGGTTTCCGCAGTTTCAATTGAAACTGCGATCCCTCAGCGCGTCGGTTCCGGACGCACCGGAGTGCGTGGAGGTCGTCTGATCTGTGGCATGGCCCTCTGATTTCCTCCATTGAAATCGAATTCCTCGGGTGCCGGAGTGGGGTGTCGGGGGCGTGTGGGAGGGTTCTGACGTGCGGATCGCTAGTTGGAACGTCAACTCCGTCGGGGCCCGGTTGCCGAAGCTGCTCGACTGGCTGGGCACCGCCGAACCGGACGTGCTGTGCCTCCAGGAGCTCAAGTGCGCCGAGGACGCCTTCCCCCACGACGAGGTCGGCGAGCTGGGCTACGAGGTCGCCGCGCACGGCACCGGCCGCTGGAACGGGGTCGCGGTGCTGTCCAGGGTCGGCCTCGCCGACGTGCGGCGCGGTCTGCTCGACGAGCCCGGTTTCCTGGCTGAAGGCGCGATGTTCGAGGCGCAGGAGCCGCGCGCGATCGGCGCCACCTGCGGCGGCGTCCGCGTGTGGTCGGTGTACGTGCCCAACGGCCGCGCGGTCGACCACCCGCACTACGCCTACAAGCTGCGCTGGCTCGACGCGCTGCGCACCACCGCCGCCGAGGAGCGGGCGGAGCTCCCGTTCGCCGTGCTCGGCGACTTCAACATCGCGCCCACCGACGCCGACGTGTGGGACATCGCCGAGTTCGCGGGTTGCACGCACGTCACCGAGGAGGAGCGCAAGGCGCTGACCGCGCTCACCGAGGTCGGCCTGACCGAGGTCCACCCGCGCCCGCTGAAGTACGACGTGGCCTACACCTACTGGGACTACCGCGCGCTGCGCTTCCCCAACAACCAGGGCATGCGCATCGACCTGGTCTTCGGCGACGACCGGTTCAGCGGCGCGGTCACCGACGCCTACGTCGACCGCAACGCGCGCAAGGGCAAGGGGACCTCCGACCACGCCCCGGTCGTCGTCGACGTCGACCTGCCCTGACCAGCGCGGTCAGCGGTGCTCGGGCTCGAATTCGTGGAAGATGAGCCAGGTGTGGCAGGTGCGCACGCCCGGTAACGACTGGATGTGGTCGAAGACCAGGTTGCGCAGGGACATGTTGTCCTCGGCGCGCACCCGCACCACGATGTCGAACTCCCCCGCCACCAGCGCCACGTGCTCGACGGAGTCGACCTCGGCCAGGCGGCGGGTCACCTCGCGCCAGCTGTCCTGCTCGATGGACAACCCGATCAGCGCCGCGGTGCCGAGCCCGGCCCTGGTCGGCTCGACGCGGGCGTGGAACCCGGTGATCACCCCGCTGTCGAGCAACCGGTCCACCCGGCTGTGCGCGTTGCTCCGGGAGATGTTGACCCGTTCGGCCAACGTGCGGATGGACATCCGGCCGTCGCGGACCAGCTCGTCGACGATGCGCGCGTCGATGTCGTCCAGCGCAGGGGCCGTTCGTCCAGCCCGCCCGCGCCGTGGACCGTGCTGACCGGACGTCTGGTCGTTCATCGCACTCTCCCGAAGCCGTTCGTCCCGATTGCCCGCCGATGACTTGTATCACATGGCACCCCTGGCTGACGATCTCAAGCCAGTCGTCCAAATGGAGGTGCCGACCGTGGAGCAGCTTCCGTCGAGCAGTCCGGTGGGGCTGCTGGAGCAGCCTGGTGCGAACTACCCGGAACCGGAACCGGCCCGGCTGCTGACCGCGTACCGGGCGATGGTCGTGGGCCGCCGGTTCGACGCGCAGGCCACCACCCTCACCAAGCAGGGGCGGCTGGCGGTGTACCCGTCCTCGCGCGGCCAGGAGGCCTGCCAGGTGGGCGCGGCGCTGAGCATCGGAGCGCAGGACTGGCTGTTCCCGACCTACCGGGACTCGGTGGCGTTGGTGACCCGCGGCATCGACCCGGTGGAGGTGCTGACGCTGCTGCGCGGTGACTGGCACTGCGGCTACGACGTGCCCAGCACCCGCACCGCCCCGCAGTGCACCCCGCTGGCCACCCAGACCCTGCACGCGGTCGGCCTGGCGCACGGCGAGGCCCGCAAGGGCAGCGGCGTGGTCGCGCTGGCGCTGATCGGGGACGGCGCCACCAGCGAGGGCGACTTCCACGAGGCGCTGAACTTCGCCGCAGTCTTCCGCGCCCCGGTGGTCTTTTTGGTGCAGAACAACGGCTACGCGATCAGCGTGCCGCTGGCCAAGCAGTCGGTGGCGCCGTCGCTGGCGCACAAGGGCATCGGCTACGGCGTGCGCAGCGAGCAGGTGGACGGCAACGACGCGGCGGCCGTGCTGTCGGTGCTGGACACCGCCGTGGCACACGCCCGCTCCGGCGCCGGGCCGTTCCTGGTCGAGGCGCACACCTACCGGATGGAGGCGCACACCAACGCCGACGACGCCGGGCGCTACCGCCCCGCCGACGAGGTCGAGCAGTGGCGGCAGCGGGACCCGGTCGACCGGCTGGAGCGCCACCTGCGCGCGGCCGGGCACCTCGACGACGCCGCCGTCGAGCGGATCGCGGCGGAGGCCGAGGAGTTCGCCGCGCAGGTCCGCAGCCGCATGCAGGCCGAGCCGACCGCGGACCCGGCGGAGCTGTTCCGCCACGTCTACGCCGAACCGACCCCGCAGCTGCGCGAGCAGCTCGCCCAGCTCCAGGCCGAACAGGAGGCGTTGTGATGGCACCGACCAGCATGGCGCAGGCGCTCAACGCGGCGCTGCGCGACGCCATCGCCGAGGACGACGGCGTCCTGGTGTTCGGCGAGGACGTCGGCAAGCTCGGCGGGGTCTTCCGGATCACCGACGGGCTGCAGGACACCTTCGGCGAGGACCGCTGCTTCGACACCCCGCTGGCCGAGTCCGGCATCGCCGGGTTCGCCGTCGGGATGGCCATGGCCGGGTTCCGCCCGGTGGTGGAGATGCAGTTCGACGCCTTCGCCTTCCCCGCCTTCGAGCAGGTCGTCTCGCACGTGGCCAAGATGCGCAACCGCACCCGCGGGGCGGTGTCGCTGCCGATCGTGATCCGGGTGCCGTTCGCGGGCGGTATCGGCGGCGTCGAGCACCACTGCGACTCCAGCGAGGCCTACTACGCGCACACCCCCGGCCTGAAGGTGGTCTCCCCCGCCACCCCCTCGGACGCGTACTCGCTGCTGCGCGAGGCGATCGCGGACCCGGACCCGGTGGTGTTCCTGGAGCCCAAGAAGCTCTACTGGTCCAAAGAGGACATCGAGCTGCCGGTGCGCACCGAACCGATCGGCCGCGCGGTGGAGCGCCGCCCGGGCCGTGACGCCACGCTGATCGCCTACGGCCCCGGCGTCCCGCTGGCGCTGGAGTCCGCGGCGGCCGCCGCCGAGGAGGGCTGGGACGTCCAGGTGCTCGACGTGCGCAGCCTGGTTCCCTTCGACGACGAGGCGGTGGCCGCCGCCGTGCGGGAGACCGGGCGGTGCGTGGTCGTACAGGAAGCGCAGGGTTTCGCGGGCGTGGGCGCGGAGATCGCGGCGCGGGTGCAGGAGCGCTGCTTCCACTCGCTGGCCGCGCCGGTGCTGCGGGTCTCCGGGTTCGACATCCCGTACCCGCCGCCGAAGTTGGAGCACACCCACCTGCCCAACGTCGACCGGGTGCTCGACATCCTCGCGCGGTTGCAGTGGGACGACCAGCCCGACACGAAGTGGATCGGCCAGGAGGGAGCGGCGTGACCAGCACCGCATCGAACCGCGGCACCGCCTTCACCCTGCCGGACCTGGGCGAGGGGCTGACCGAGGCGGAGATCGTCCGCTGGCACGTGGCGGTCGGCGACCGCGTCGAGGCCGACCAGGTGGTGGTCGAGGTGGAGACCGCCAAGGCGGTCGTGGACGTGCCCTGCCCGCACGCCGGGACCGTCGAGGCGCTGCACGGCGAGCCCGGTGACGTGATCGCCGTGGGCGCCCCGCTCACCACGATCACCGGTGAGGATTCGCCGCACGAGCAGCACCGGACCGAGGAGCGGGCGGGATCGGGCAACGTGCTCGTCGGCTACGGGACCGGGACCGCCACGCGTCGACGCCGCGGCCGGGTCCGGCCGGTGCACGCCGTGCCGCGGACCAACGGTTCCGGGGCTCCACGCGTGCTCTCGCCGATCGTGCGCCGACTCGCGAAGCAACACGGGATCGACCTGTCCGCAGTGGACGGATCAGGGCCGGGCGGGGTGATCCTGCGCCGCGACGTGGAATCCGCCCGCCAGCCCGAACCCTCGCACGAGGTCCGCACCCCGCTGCGCGGCCTGCGCGGCGCGGTGGCCGACAAGCTCACCCGCAGCCGCCGCGAGATCCCGGACGCCAGCACGTGGGTGGACGTCGACGCGACCCGCCTGCTGGAAGCCCGCGACGTGCTCAAGGCGCGGGGCATCGGCCTGCTGGCGCTGCTCGCGCGGTTCTGCGTGGCCGGGCTGCGCCGCTTCCCGGAGCTCAACGCGTCGGTGGACACCGACCGCAACGAGATCGTCCAGCACTCCCACATCGGCCTCGGCTTCGCCGCCCAGACCCCGCGCGGGCTGGTGGTGCCGGTGGTCCACGACGCGCACACGATGACCACCGCGCAGCTGGCCGAAGCGATCTCCCACCGCACCGAGCTCGCCCGCGCGGGCGAGCTCGACCCCAAGCACCTCACCGGAGGCACCTTCACCCTCAACAACTACGGCGTGTTCGGCGTGGACGGTTCGACGCCGATCATCAACCACCCGGAGGCGGCGATCCTCGGCGTCGGCCGCATCATCGACAAGCCCTGGGCCCACCAGGGAGAACTGGCCCTGCGCAAGGTCACCCAGCTGTCGCTGACCTTCGACCACCGGGTCTGCGACGGCGGCACCGCGGGCGGCTTCCTCCGCTATGTCGCCGACTGCGTCGAGGACCCGATCACCACCCTCGCCGACCTCTGACCCGCCGCGCGCCCCGGGTTCCGGGGTGCGTGCTCCCACTCGACGCGACCTCCCCGCTCGCGATCACCGCGTTCGCGAGCGGGGAGGTCGCGCACTTGCTCGTCCTCCTGGGAGCACGCGCCTCCTGGTCGGGCTCAGGACTCCTCGGACGCGGTCGCGTGGTCGTAGTAGCCGAGCACGCCCTTGGCCCCGTGGAGGGCGAAGCCCGCTTCCGGCGTCTGCGGTTCGCCCGCCGCTTCGATGGCCCCGCGCAGGGTCACGTTGACCAGGTCGTCCAGCGCCCGCCAGCGGGCCGCCGGGTGCTCACCGCCCCGGGCGTCGGCGGCGAAGTCCGCTTCACAGCGCTGGATCCCCTCGCGCAGCTCGCGGATCAACCGCATGAACGTGCCGTGACCCCAGCTGGGCACCAGGTCGTCGGCGCGGGCGGCGAGGAGCCCGGCCATGTAGGTGATGTCGTCCACGTGGTTGCCCAGCCACTTGCGGCGCCGGTAGACGTCGCCCAGCTCCGGCCAGCGCTTGCGCGCCGCCTGGCGGGTGCGGCCGGTGACCGCGCTCAGGTCGGCCAGGCTGGCTCCCAGCCACACCGATTCCTCCGCGGCCTGCGCGGTCTGCCGCTGCGCGGCCTCCGCCACCTGCTCCTCCGCCTCCAGCGCGGCCCGGAACCTGCTCAGCGCCTGCGACCGCCGCTCCTGCTCGTCGCCGACATCGCTGCCCTTGGGCCCCGGGTCGGCCACCTCGACCGGCGACGCCTCGGCCACCTGCCGCACCAACTGTCCGATCTCGTCCATCTGCCACCCTCCTTGTGAACCTGAGGTTTACAGTACCACGTGTAAACCTCAGGTTCACAACAAAATTCGCGTCGAATTCGGCCCGATCGCCACTGAACTGTGCAATCGCCCGTTCCACCTACCCCGAAGGCGATCCCCGAGGCTGTCGTTTCCGCAGGTCAGAGTGAACATGAAAGTACTGTTCACGTTTGACCGGCGGCCCGCGCCCGGGGCAGGATCGGGTCATCCCGAAACCACCCCTGAACTGGGGTTTCTTCGTCATGCCCGCATCCGGCGGGTGCTCTACCGACAAGGAGATGGCGATGATCCGCGCCCGCGGCTTGACCCGCAGGTTCACCGTCAAGCGCAAACCCGTCGACGCCGTCCGCGGCCTGGACCTCGACGTCGAGCCCGGCCAGCTGGTCGCCCTGCTCGGCCCGAACGGAGCCGGGAAGTCGACCAGCCTGCGGATGCTCACCACGCTGCTGCCGCCCACCTCCGGCACCGCGACCGTGGCCGGGCACGACATCCGCACTGACCCCGCGGCCGTCCGCGCCCGCATCGGGTACGTGGGCCAGAAGAACAGCGCCGGGGAGAACTACCGCGCCCGCGACGAGCTGATCACCCAGGGCCGCAGCTACGGGCTGCCCCACCGCGACGCCCGCCGCCGGGCCGACGAGGTGCTGGAGCTGCTCGACCTGACCGCGCTGGCCGACCGCAAGCCCGGCACCCTCTCCGGCGGCCAGCGCCGCCGCCTGGACATCGCCATGGGCCTGGTCAACCGGCCCGAGCTGCTGTTCCTGGACGAGCCGTCCACCGGGCTGGACCCGCACAGCCGGGCCAACATCTGGGAGCACGTGCTGCGGTTGCGCGCCGAGCACCGCGCCACGCTGCTGTTCACCACCCACTACCTCGACGAGGCCGACGCCATGGCCGAACGGGTGGTGGTCGTCGACCACGGCCGGGTCATCGCCGACGGCACCCCCAGCCAGCTCAAGGCCGACCTCGCCGGGGACCGCATCACGATCACCGTCGCCCCGCCGGACGCGGCAACGGCGGCCGGGACAGCCGCGCGCCTGGCCGGAACCGACGCGGTGGACATCGAGGACCACACCATCCGCGTCCGCGTGCCACGCGCCGACACGGCGCTGCCGGAGTTCCTGCGCGCGCTGGAGGACCACGGCGTCAAGGCGGTCGCGGCGGAAACCGCGCGCCCCACCTTGGACGACGTGTTCCTGGCGCTGACCGGCCGGAGCCTGCGCGAGACCGAGTCCTGACCACCCCACCTGGAGAGGCCCCACCGATGCACTTCTTCCGCGACACCGCGACCGTCTTCCAGCGGGAGATCACCCCGACCCTGCGGCAACCCACGACGATCCTGTTCAGCATGGCGCAACCGCTGCTGTTCCTGTTCCTGTTCGGCCCGCTGCTGAGCGGCACCACCGGCTTCACCACCTCGCCGTGGCAGTGGTTCGTGCCCGGCATCCTGGTGATGATGTGCCTGTTCGGACCGATGATGGCCGGGTACAACCTGCTGGTCGAGCTCGGCACGGGATCGCTGGAGCGGGTGCTGGTCACCCCGCTGGACCGCTCGGCGATGCTCATCGGCCGCACCCTCAAGGAGTTCGCCCTGCTGCTGGTGCAGGCCGTGCTGCTCATCGGGCTGTCGGTGCCGCTGGGCTTCCAGCTGCACCCGGTCGGCGTGCTGGCCGGGCTGGCGCTGCTGTTGGTGTTCGGCGTCGGGCTGGGCTCGCTGTCCTACGTGCTGGCCATCGCCGCGCACCCCGGCGGCGAGCTGTTCTACGCGGTCACCCAGCTGGTCCTGTTCCCGCTGATGCTGCTGTCCGGGGTGCTGCTGCCGATGGACTCCGGCCCGGCCTGGCTGCAGGTGGCGGCGCGGATCAACCCGGTCTCGCACATCGCCGACGCCGAGCGGGCGCTGTTCTCCGGCCAGCTGCTGGAGCCGTCGGTGCTGGCCGGCGGCCTGGCCACGGTGGCGATCGCCGCGGTCGGCCTGCTGCTGGGCACGCGGGCAATGAAGCGCGGCGTCTGAGGCGCGAACGCTGCCGCACCGCCCGGCCGCTGGCCTAGGGTGGTGCGGCAGCCAGCGACGAGGAGGAACCGTGTCGGTCACCGGAGAGCAAGCCGCGGAGCCCCGCGTTCCCCTGCGCGAGCGGGTGCGCCAGGAGCTGCAGGCGCGCATCGCCGACGGCCGGTTGCTGCCCGGGGACCGGATCTTCGAGCAGGATCTCGCGGTCGAGCTGGGGATCTCCCGCGTGCCGGTGCGGGAGGCGATCCGGATGCTGCAGAGCGAGGGCTTCGTCGACGTGCCGCCCGGTCGCCGCGGGGTGTTCGTCCGCGGGCTCGACCGCCAGCAGGCCAAGGAGCTGTTCGAGGTGCGCGAGGCGCTGGAGGTCCACGCCGCGCGCCTGGCGGCCGAGCGCGCCGAGCCCGGTGACGTCGCGGTGCTGGCCGAGCTGGTCGAGCAGTCGGCCAAGGCCCACGCGGCCGGTGCGGTCGAGGAGATGTCCAGCGCCAACGAGGCGTTCCACGGCAAGCTCGTGGAGTTGTCCGGCAACGAGCTGCTGGCCTCGATGCTGGAGCCGCTGCACGGCAGGCTGGCCTGGCTGTTCCGGATGAACCTCGAACCCGAGCGGGTCTGCCGCGAGCACGCCGCGATCCAGGCCGCCATCACCGCCGGGGATGCGGACCGGGCGGCGGAGGTGGCCAAGCAGCACGTGCTCTCCAGCCGCCGGATGGTCCTGGAGCGCATGCTCACCTGAGCCCGGACCGGTCTCCCCGACCGAGCACACACCACTCGTCAGTACACATTGGACAGACAAGTGGACGAAACACCCCGCGCTAGGCGAGATCACACCCCGGGGCCCTTGCCAGCTGGGGTGAACACAGGTTTACTCGCTGGGTGAACGCAAGTTCACCTCACACAGCGAGGGGCAACCCTGTGCCAACGCCAGACCCGCTCGACCGCACCTCGGGGGAACGTGCCGCGACCCAGCCCTCAGAACGGGAGACCACCTCCGAGCGCGACCGCGGCTCCCGGGGCGGCGGGGTCGTCATCGGCGTGCTCGCCTCCTGCGGGATCGCGGTATCGCTGATGCAGACCCTGGTCGTGCCGCTGCTGCCGGAGTTCCCCCGGCTGCTGGACACCACCCCGGCCAACGCGGCCTGGCTGATCACCGCGACCCTGGTGGCGGGCGCGGTGTGCGCTCCGGTGCTCGGCCGCCTCGGCGACATGTACGGCAAGCGGCGGATGCTGCTGGTCTCGCTGGCGGCGATGGCGGTGGGCAGCGCCATCGGCGCGGTCAGCGACGACTTCGGGGCGGTGCTGGTCGGCCGGGTGCTGCAGGGCGCGGCCATCGGCGTGGTCCCGCTGGGCATCAGCATCATGCGCGACGAGCTGCCGGAGGAGCGGATCACCTCCGGGGTGGCGCTGATGAGCGCGACGCTGGGCATCGGCGGCGCGGTCGGGCTGCCGGTGACCGGGCTGGTCGCCGAGCACCTCGACTGGCACTGGCTGTTCGCCGGTGCGGCGCTGTTCAGCGTCGTCGAGTTCACCCTGGTGCGGCTGGTGGTGCCGGAGTCGCCGCTGCGCAGCGGCGGGCGGTTCGACCTGGTCGGTGCGCTCGGGCTGTCGGCGGCGCTGACCTGCCTGCTGCTGGCCATCTCCAAGGGCAACGACTGGGGCTGGACCAGCCCGGTGGTGCTCGGCCTGCTGGTGGCGGCCGCCGCGCTGTTCGCGGTGTGGGGCGGCTACGAGCTGCGCACCCCCTCGCCGCTGGTCGACCTGCGGGTCTCGGCCAGGCCCGCGGTGCTGCTGACCAACATCGCCTCGGTGCTGGTCGGGCTGGCCATGTTCGCCGGGTTCATGGTCGGCGCGCAGATCATGCAGGCCCCGGTCGGCACCGGCTACGGGTTCGGGATGCCGCTGGTGCTCACCGGGCTGGTGCTGCTGCCGATCGGTGGCGCCATGGGCGTGTTCTCCCCGCTGTCGGCGCGCATCTCCCGGCGGCACGGCCCCCGCACCACGCTGATCCTCGGCGGCTTGGTCCTGACCGCGGGCAACCTCGCCGGGTCGTTCCTGCACGACCCGCTGCCGCTGGTGGTGTTCAACCTGACCGTCGTGGCGATCGGCGGCGCGCTGGCCTACGGGGCGCTTCCGACGCTGATCATGCGGGCCGTGCCCCCGGCCGAGACCGCCGCCGCGAACAGCCTGAACACCCTCGCCCGCTCGATCGGCACGTCCAGCTGCAGCGCCATCGTGGTCGCGCTGACCACGGGTTCGGTGGTGCAGGTCGCCGGGGTCGAGTACCCGTCGGTGACGGCCTACTCCTGGGTCTTCGCGGTCGCCGGTTCGGCGGCGCTGCTGGCCGCGCTGATCGCCGCCACCACCCCCGCCGCGCGCCGGAGCGCGCCGGTGCCCGCGCGGGTGTGAGGAGCTCCCACCGCGCAGGTGGCGACCACGGGTGGCCAGCCGCGCTAGCCTGAACGGCATGCCCAGCACGGCACCCGCCACGGCAGCCGGCGAGGACCAGCGGCGCGATGCCTGCGCGACCCGCGAGGCCATCCTGAAGATGGCCCGGCGCCGCTTCTCGTCCTGCGGCTACGCCGACGTGACGCTGCGCGACATCGCGGCCGACGCCGAGGTCAGCGCCGCGCTGGTGGTGAAGTACTTCGGCAGCAAGGAGAAGCTGTTCGCCGCGGCCTCCGGCTTCGAGCAGGACGCCGAGCGGCTGCTGGACTGCGAGCTCCCACAGCTCGGCGAGCACCTGGTCCGCACCCTGCTGGACTACCACGACCGCACCCAGGGCGACCCGCTGGTGCGCGCGGTGTTCACCTCATCGCGCCCGGCGGGCGCCCAGTTCCGCGCGAACTTCGAGCACCAGCTGGTCTCTCGGCTGGCCGAACGGCTCACCGGGCCCGACGCGCGCCTGCGCGCGGAACTGGTGTGCAGCCACCTGATGGGCTTGGGCGCTTCCCGATTGGTGCTGCGCACGAAGGCGATCAGCGCGGAACCCAAGGAGAACCTGATCGCGATCACTGCCCCGCTCATCCAGCGCTGGCTCGACGACCCCCTCTGACCTACCCGAGGACGGCCTGGAGCTCGGCGGGATCCCGGTAGAGCACACCGGTCATCCCCAGCGCGCGGGCGGCTTCGACGTTGGCCTCGGTGTCGTCGACGAACAGGCAGCGGTCGAGCTCGGTCCCCGCGCGATCGGCCGCGATCCGGTAGATGCGGGGATCGGGCTTGGCGACGCCGACCCTGGAGCTGTTCACCACGGCGTCGAAAAGGTCGAGCACCCCCAGCTCCGCCAGGTCGGTTTCGAGCCTGGAGGTCGCGTTGGAGACCAGGACGACCGGAACCCGCACACCACCCAGCAGTTCGGCCACCTCCACGACGACCTCACCGGGCGGCTGCGACCACCGCGCGACGACCGCACGCGCGGCGTCCGCCCCGCACACCTCGGCGAGATCCGCGGCGATGGCCTCCCGCCACTGCTCGTCGGTCTGCGCCCCGGTGATCGCGGGCACCAAGCGATCCGGGGCGAACGCCACCTCGGCCAACGCCCCCGACGGAAGGCCACCCGCGCGCTCGGCGTCCCGCATGATCGCCGGGTCCCACCGGCGCAGGACCCCGTCGAGATCGCAGAGCACCGCGTCGAACGCCGTCATGCCGATCATGCTCGCACGCCGCCGGTCCCGACCTGACACCTTCCCCGCCGGGGTGACGTCCGTCCGCGATTCCCACGGGGACCTCCATTGGGATCGCGGAACGGAACCGGGGGTCAGCGGACTTCGAGGACGGGGATCCGGCAGCGGACGCCCTCGCCGTTGACCGAGTCCCACTCGTCGGCTTCGCGCAGGTGGACGCGGCCCGCCGCGACCAGGCCGTCGAGGTGCTCGCCGACCTTCCGGGACTCCCAGACGTGCGCCACCGTGGCCACCACCAGGCCACCGGGCCGCACCACCCGGACCAGCTCGTCGAAGACCTCCGGGCCGACGTGGCCGTCGGTGATCGTACCGACGCAGATCGCCGCCGCGTAGGCGTCGTCCGGGATGTCCAGGCGCTGCGCCAGGTCCGCCCTGGCCAGGTGGCGGTAGACGCCGCGCGCCCTGGCCTGGTCGAGCATGCCCTGGGACAGGTCGACGCCGTCGACCACCGCGACCGACCGGGCCGCCAGCGCCGCGCCGACCAGCCCGGTCCCGCACCCGGCGTCCAGCACCGGCCCCGGGTTCCCGGCCAGGTCGACCAGGCGGTTCGCCGCGTTGGTCGGTGCCACGTAGGCCATGCCGCCGACCATGTCCGCGTCGTACTCGGCGGCCCAGTCGTCGTAGACCGCTTCCGCCTCCTCCTTGCTCCTGAGGTCGTACGCGCGCTGCAACTTCGGGCTGCGGCCAGTCATGATCGACACTCCTCCCGCTCGGATCACCCGACCTTCGCACGATGCGACCCCCAGGAGTACGACCGAGATCACACCAGCAGCCCGCGAACCCCCCGCCGCACCCGGGGTGGCGCGCGACCATCCTCAGTGGATTCACCACACGTGCTGGAGGAACTCCCTTGTCCGGGCCTCGCGCGGGCGGTCCAGCAGGCGGCTCGGCGGGCCCGACTCCACGACCTCGCCGTGGTCGAGGAACACCACGTCGTCGGCGGCTTCGCGGGCGAAGCCGATCTCGTGGGTGACCACGACCATCGTGTGCCCGGCCCCGGCCAGGTCGCGCAGCACCGCCAGCACCTCCCCCACCAGCTCCGGGTCCAGGGCGCTGGTGGGCTCGTCGAACAGCAGCAGCTTCGGTTCCATCGCCAGCGCGCGGGCGATGGCGATCCGCTGCTGCTGGCCGCCGGAGAGCTGCCGGGGGTAGGCGTCCTCGCGGTCCGCCAGGCCCACCCGGCGCAGCTTCTCCCGCGCCCGCTCCACCGCCTCGGCCCTGGACAGGCCCAGCACGCCGATCGGCGCCTCGACCAGGTTCTGCAGCACCGTCAGGTGGCCGAACAGGTTGAAGCCCTGGAAAACCATGCCGATCTGGGCGCGCTGCCGGGCGATCGCCCGATCACCGAGCTCGTGCAGCCGCCCGCCGGACTCCCGGTAACCGATCAGCTCCCCGTCCACCTCGATCCGCCCGGCGTCGACCTCCTCCAGGTGGTTGATGCAGCGCAGCAGGGTGCTCTTGCCGGAACCGGACGGGCCGATCACGCAGGTCACCCCGCCCCGCCGCACCGAGAGGTCCACCCCGCGCAGCACCTGCGCCGACCCGAAGCTCTTGCGCAGTCCAGTGATCTCCAGCATCAGCGGCTCCCCCTCAACGCGGCGCGCAGCCGTTGGACCGGAGTTGGTGGCAGTTCTCGCTCGGCACCCCGCGCGTAGTGGCGCTCCACGTAGTACTGGCCCGCGGTGAGCACCGAAGTCACCACGAGGTACCAGGTGGTGGCCACCAACAGCAGCGGAATCACCTGGTAGTTGCGGTTGTAGACCAGCTGCACCGAGTACAGCAGGTCGTGCACCGCGATGACGCTGACGATGGAGGTGCTCTTGAGCGTGCCGATCAGCATGTTCCCCGCTGGCGGGATGACCGCGCGCATCGCCTGCGGGAGCACGATGCGCCGCAGCACCCGCAGCCGGGACATGCCCAGGGACTGCGCGGCCTCGGTCTGCCCGGCGTCGACGGACAGGATCCCGGCGCGCACCACCTCACCGGCGTAGGCGGCCTCGTGCAGTACCAAGCCGATCACCGCGGTGGCGGTGCCGCCGATCAGGTTGACGGTGTCGACCTCGAACCAGGGGCCCAGGCCCAGCGTCGGGTACAGCGCGCCGATGTTGAACCAGAACAGCAGCTGGACCAGCAGCGGGATGGAGCGGAAGAGCCAGGTGTAGAGCCAACTCACGCCGCTGAGCACGGGATTGCCGGACAGCCGCATCACCGCGAGCACGGTGCCCAGCGCGAAACCGAGCACCATGGTCACGGCGGTCAACCACAGCGTCAGCCAGAGGCCGTTGAGCACCGCGGGCAGCGTGAAGTAGGCGGCGACCACGGGCCACTCGAAGTTCGGGTTGGTCGCGATGGACTGCAGCACCGCGGCCAGGACCACCAGCACCGCGACGGCGGCGATCCACCGGCCGGGGTGCCGGGCCGGTACCGCTCTCGGCGGCTCGGCGCGGTCGGCGGTCCGGGCCTGCGGAACCGCCTGGAGGTGCGAGGATCTGGTCATCAGGACTTCCTGTCGAGCTGCGATCGGGAACCGCCAGCGCCGACCGGCCACCAGGAGTCGTGAGTGCGAAACGGGGTTGGAACACTGTTACGCACTCACGACCAGCCGGAGTCGCGCTGGGGATTGGGAAGAAGAGCCGCAGGAGGACCAGCCACCACCGCTGCACAACGCTAGCCGCCGCGCCCGGACCGTCAAGGCCGTCCCACAGGTTGATCGTCGTTGACACCCGGTTGGCACCGGGCGATTTTCGGATCGTGCCCAGGCAACTGCGTTTGGTGAAGCGCAACCACATCGACCTCGCCCTGGTGTGGTCGGCCGCGTGTCGCGGCTGACGCTGCCGACCTCGCGCCACCGGTCGCTCAGCCGGTCCTCCCCCGCACGGGTGCCACCACCACCCCACACCCGTTCGCCTTTCCCCTGAAGGGTTTTCACCGGATGCTCACGCGCGTGAGAACAACTGCCACCGCACTGGCCGCCGCCGCGCTGCTCGCCGGGTGCGCGCCCGCACCCGAAGCAGCACCGGGCCTGGACGTCACCACCGACGTCGTGTCCCCGGTCGCCGAGGACGCGGCGATCGCCGCCCTGCTACCGCCGGAGGTGCGGGAGTCCGGGGTGCTGAGGTTCGGCAGCTCGATCGGCGGTCCGCCCGCGGCGTTCTACCTGCCGGACAACCGCACCGCCGTCGGGCTGGACATCGACATCGCCGAGGCGGTGGCCCGCGTGCTCGGCGTGCGCGTCGAGCGGCAGGAGGCCGCGTTCGAGGCCATCCTGCCCGCGCTGGGCAGCGGCAGGTTCCAGGTCGGGACCGGCAACTTCGGCGTCACCGAGGAGCGCCGGAGGACCATCGACTTCGTCACCTACATCGACGACGGGCAGGGCTTCGCGGTCCGCCAGGACAGCGACCTCGCACCGGTCACCGACATCGTGCAGCTGTGCGGGCGGATCATCGGCACCGGCGCGGGCACCACCTTCGAGTCGACCCTGAACGCCCAGCAACACCGCTGCGCGGAGGCCGGGCTCCCGCCGTACCAGGTCCAGGTGTTCTCCGAGCAGAGCGCCTCCTACTCGGCGCTGCGGCAGGGCAGGGTCGACGTGCTCATGAGCACCATCAACGGCCTGCGCCACGCCACCGCGCAGCAGCCGGACCTCCGCTTCCTCAACGACTTCCGCCGCCTGGACGTCGGCTTCGCGCTGGCGAAGGGGTCACCGCTGGCCCCGGCGCTGCAGGCGGCGGTGAACAAGCTGATCGAGGACGGCACCTACCAGCGCATCCTGCGGAAGTGGGGCATCGAGCCCTCGGCCATCGAGCGCTCCGAGATCAGCCCACCGGAGCAGCGCTGAGCAGCGCGACGGCGCGGGGTGCCAGTGCGGGACTGGCACCCCGCGCCGTCGTCCGGGCTAGGCCGAGCGGCCCAGGACCGTGCGGTGCGGGACCCCGTCGAGGGCCTTGTCGAACTGCTCGATGACGTCGGCCAGCGGGCCGCCGCTGTCCGGGTGCACGCTGACCTCGTCGTCGACGACCGTGACGTGCTTGTCCAGCAGGAAGAAGCCCTGGACCGCGTGCCGGGCACCGAGCGAGTGCACCACCGGCCGCAGCGCGTAGTCGATGGCCAGCACGTGGGCGATGGTGCCGCCGGTGGCCAGCGGCAGCACCGCCTTGCCCGCGAACCCGAACTGCGGCAGCAGGTCCAGGAACGCCTTGAGCAGGCCGGAGTAGCTCGCCTTGTAGGTCGGGCTGGCCAGCACGATGCCGTCGGCCGCCGCGACCGCCGCGATGGCCTCGGCGATGGCCGGCACCCGGGTGTCGGCGCCGAGCAGGGCGTCCGCCGGGAGGGACCGGACGCGGAGGTGGTCGACGCGGTGACCGGCCGCGGTCAGCCGCTGGGCGATGTGCTCGCCGATCAGCTCGGTCTTCGAGGTGCGCGAGGGGCTGCCGGAAATCACGAGAACGCTGGACACGTGTGCTCCCTGGGTTCGAATTCCTCCACTGCGGACTGATCCGCGCTGTCCGCTCGGCGGGTGCGCGCGGTACCGGACCGACACGCCTGGGTGCAGACCCGCCGGAAGTCGACGTGCCTCCTCCTGGTGAGCACTGGGAACACCACGGGTCCATCGTCAGCGGCGCACCGAGCACGTGTCAACGCCTCCCAGCAGCCGGGACCGACCACAGTGGACTGATCACGGAGCGTGACCCCGGGGGTGGCGATCTGGCCAATCCGCGGGCCGAACTTCGGCGTTTTGGCACTGGCGCACCGGCGGACCCGGCGGTGAAGCTGGGGGCGCCACACCGAAGGAGGAATGCATGTCGACAGCACCGCGCAGCACCGCGCTGTGGCACCCGTTCGCGGACATGTTCGAGGTCCGGTCCAGCCAGTTCTGCGTCAGCCGGGCCGAGGGGGTCTGGGTCTACGACCAGGACGGGCGCCGCTACCTCGACGGCACCGCGAGCCTGTGGTACGCCAACGTCGGCCACGGGCGCACCGAGATCGTCGAGGCCGCCGCCGCGCAGATGCGCACGCTGGAGTCCTACTTCGTGTTCAACGACTTCACCAACCCGCCGGCCGAGGCGCTGGCCGACCGGCTGGCCGAGCTCGCGCCGGTGGACGGCGCGAAGGTCTTCCTCACCACCGGCGGCGGCGAGGCGATCGACACCGCCGCCAAGCTGGCCCGCCAGTACTGGACCCAGCGCGGCCAGCCGCAGCGCACGCACATCATCAGCCGCGGCAACGCCTACCACGGCACCAACGGCATGGGCACCAGCATCGGCGGCATCGAGGTCAACCGGAGCGGCTTCGGCGACCTGGTCCCGGCCACCACCCAGGTGGCGCACGACGACGTCGAGGCCCTGCGCGAGGCCATCGAGCAGGTCGGCCCGGACCGGGTCGCGGCGTTCTTCGCCGAACCGGTGATGGGCGCGGGCGGCCTCCACCCGCCGCAGCCGGGCTACCTGGAGGCCGCGGCCAAGCTCTGCGCCGAGCACGAGGTCCTGTTCGTGGCGGACTCGGTGATCTGCGGGTTCGGCCGGGTCGGTAGCTGGTTCGGCGTCGAGCGGTGGGGCCTGCGCCCGGACATGATCACCTTCGCCAAGGGCGTGACCAGTGGGTACCTGCCGCTGGGCGGCGTGGTGGTCGCCGAGCGGGTGGCCGAGCCGTTCTGGGAGCACCCCGGTCGCGTGTTCCGGCACGGCGCGACCTACTCCGGGCACCCCACGGTCGCCGCCGCCGCGCTGGCCAACCTCGACATCCTGGAGCGGGAGAAGCTGCTGCGGCGGGCCGACGAGCTGGAGCGCCCGCTGCACGAGACCCTGCTCGAGCTCGCCGACCACCCCGCGGTGGGCGAGGTGCGCGGCGGCGTCGGGCTGCTGGGCGCGGTCGAGCTGGCACCGGAGGTGCTGGCCGCCGATCCGGGTGCCGTCGGCCGCGCGCAGAAGGCGGTCCGGGACCTCGGCGTCATCGTGCGGCCGCTGGGCAGGGCGCTGGCGGTCTCGCCGCCGCTGACCATCGCCGAGTCCGAGGTCGAGCTACTCGGCAAGGCGCTCAAGGAAGGGCTTGACACCATCGGATGACCTCGTCGGGGTGACTGCGAATCGTCGCATTCACCCCGACCTGGGTTTTTCGACCCCGCCCTGTTCAGCGGCCGGACGACGCCCGCTCATCCGGCTGGAATATTCCCGTTGTGGAAACGATACGTTCCGGTCTGTACCAAACCGGTTCCGTCACGTACGTTGCTGTTCAGGACCGTTGCCGCAGCCGCCGACCAGCCGCCCCGGACGAACCGGGATCGGCACCGAAACGCGCGCCGCAGCAACGGATTCGTCGCACAACCGTCCACAGCAGACCATCGAGGGATGTCGCCATGCACCGAGTTACGTGAGGCCCGGACCGCGGCACCCGGCCGGGGGCCGGGGAGCGCGTGGTGCACGCCTCGGAGAAAACGACATTCCCCGGAACCGGCCCGGCGAGCAGTGACTGAAAACCACCGCCCCTGTGCACGAGCCGCCCGAACGAGTTGGCAAAATACGGCTTCCGGGTGACAACGCGCAGCGGACGCGGATGGAGGACGACAGCCAGGTGAACACCCAAACCGCACAAGTCGACGACCTGCGACTCATCGCACTGCCCAGCGCGGTCAACTGCGCCGAGATGTTCGTCCGGTTCACCCTCGCCGAGTGGTCCCTGCGCGACCTGGTCGACGAGACCACGCAGCTCACCACCGCCCTGGTCACCGCGGCCGTGGACAACGCCAGCCCGGACTCGGCGGGCTTCATCACCGTCCGCCTGCGGCTCAGCGGCGACAGCCTGGTCGCCGAGGTCGAGGACGAGCAGGCCACCCTCCCGCCCGCGCTGGCCTCCGGGTTCGCCGGTGGCCGCTGCGGCTCGACCGCCCTGCGCGGCGGCGGCAGCGTCGTGTGGTGCGAGGTGCCGCTCCCGGGTGGGGTCTCGGCCGACGCGGTGCCGCTCCCCCGCCGCTCCAAGACCCGGCGCAACCCGATGGCCGAGCACCCGGCCGAGGAGACCGCGGAGATCGACCCCGAGGTCGTCAAGCGGCTGCTCTCCGGCCTGAGCAACAGCGACCTCCGCTGACGGCCGCCGGTCCGCGCCGCCGGGCCTGACCACCCAGCTCGCCGCGTTTCGACAGCTGCGGTGGTGGGCATCTGGTGGGGCATGGACCACCTGACCTTCCGCAACGAACTGGCACAGCAGCTGCGGGTGGACTCCGTGCGGTGCAGCAGCGCTGCCGGGTCCGGGCATCCCACGTCCTCCATGTCCGCCGCCGACCTGATGGCCGGGCTGCTGGACGGGCACCTGCGGCTGGACTTCGACCACCCGGACGATCCGCGCAACGACCACCTCATCTTCTCCAAGGGGCACGCCTCACCGCTGCTGTACTCCTGCCTAAAGGCGGTCGGGGCCATCGACGACGCCGAGCTGATGACCTTCCGCGAGTTCGGCAGCCGGGTCGAGGGGCATCCCACCCCGGTGCTGCCCTGGGTGGACGTGGCCACCGGGTCGCTCGGCCAGGGGCTGCCGATCGGGGTCGGCCTGGCGTTGGCCGGCAAGCGCCTGGACCGGCTGCCCTACCGCGTGTGGGTGCTGTGCGGGGACAGCGAGATGGCCGAGGGCTCGGTCTGGGAGGCCTTGGAGCACGCCGGGCACGAGCAGCTGGACAACCTGATCGCGCTGGTCGACGTCAACCGGCTGGGCCAGACCGGGCAGACGATGCACGGCTGGGACCTCGACGCCTACGCCGCCCGCGCGCGGGCCGCCGGCTGGCGGGTGCTGGAGATCGACGGGCACGACCCGGAGCAGGTCGAGACCGCGCTCAAGGACGCCGAGGACGGCGACGGGCGGCCGGTCGCGGTGCTGGCGGCGACCAAGAAGGGCCGGGGCATCGCCGAGGTCGAGGACCAGCTGGGGTTCCACGGCAAGCCGCTGGTGCACGAGGACGAGGCCATCCAGGAGCTGGGCGGCCTCCGCGACCTGCGGGTCACCCCCGCCAAGCCGGACGCGCAGGGCGAGCCGCACGTCTTCGAGGTGCGCAGCGGTGGGCTGCCCGCCTTCGAGCTGGGCACCGAGGTCGCCACCCGCAAGGCCTACGGCGAGGCGCTGCGCGCGCTCGGCGACCGCCGCGGCGACGTGGTGGCGCTCGACGGCGAGGTGTCGAACTCGACGTTCTCCGAGATGTTCCGCGACGCCCACCCGGACCGCTACTTCGAGATGTTCATCGCCGAGCAGCAGATGGTCGCCGCGGCGGTGGGCATGCAGGTGCGGGGGTGGCGCCCGTTCGCCTCGACCTTCGCCGCCTTCCTGACCCGCGCCTACGACTTCATCCGGATGGCCGCGGTCAGCCGGGCCGACCTGTGCCTGGTCGGTTCGCACGCCGGGGTGGCCATCGGTGAGGACGGGCCGTCGCAGATGGCGCTGGAGGACCTGGCCTCGCTGCGCGCGGTGCACGGCAGCACGGTGCTCTACCCGTGCGACGCGAACCAGGCGGTGCGGTTGACCGAGGCGATGGCCGACCGGCCGGGGATCAACTACATGCGCACCAGCCGCGGGGCGAGCCGGGTGATCTACTCGCCGGAGGAGGCATTCCCGGTCGGTGGCTCCCGGGTGGTCCGCGACGGCGACGACGTCACGCTGGTCGGCGCCGGGGTCACCTTGCACGAGGCCCTGCACGCGGCGGACATCCTCGCCCCGGAGGGCATCCAGGCTCGGGTGATCGACCTGTACTCGATCAAACCGGTGGACGCCGCGACGCTGCGCCGGGCGGCGGCCGAGACCCGCGGGCTGGTCACCGCCGAGGACCACTGGCCGGAGGGTGGGCTCGGCGAGTCCGTGCTCAGTGCGCTGGCCGGTGTCGGGGCACCGGTGCGCGTCCTGGCCGTGCGCATCATGCCTGGTTCTGGGACCCCCGCGGAGCTGCTCGGCCAGGCGGGCATCGACGCCGCCTCCATCGCGGCCGAAGCCCGGGAGCTGCTCAAGGCCTGATAGCGGGGTTCCACTGGCCTGCGGGCGGGTAGCCGGAAAGTCGACGCTGCCGCCCGGAGGCCAGTGATGTCGTCCTCACCCGATCACGCCGAACTGCTCAGGTACCTCTGCCACGTCCGGTTCCCGGCGACCAAGCAGGAGGTCTGCCAGCAGTGCGCGGCCCTGGGCGCCCCAGCCGCGCACCTGGCCCGCCTGCGAACGCTGCCCGAGGGCACCTACGTCGAGTCCGACACGGTCCTGCAGGCCCTTCCGCACCCGTGATCAGCGGCGGGTCAGGGCCGGTGCTTCCGCCTGCCCCGCCACCAGGCCGCGCCCGCACCCGCGACGGCGGCGATGAACAGCGTTGTCGCGCTCAGCACCAGCCCGCTCAGCACGCACAACACCGCCAGCAGGGCGAGCAGCGCGAACACCAGGAACACCAGGAACCGGCGCATGCCGGTCCAGTCCCGGCGCCCGTCGAACCGCTCGAACTTCTCCGCCAGCCGAGGATCGCCGGACACCAGCGCCGATTCGATCTCGGCGAGCCTGTCCCGCTCGTGCCTGCTCAACATGACGAGCTCCTAGCAACGTTCCCTTCGACCCCAAAGAGGTACCCGCCCCCCATCCGGCTGAAGCCCCCGGAAGGGCCCATACAGATTGGCACGGGCGGGTTCGCTGCCCCACGCGACGACCGGGTGATTTTTGATCACGCAGTGCGATCACTTTTGACTACTGCACGTCATCGCCCCGGTCCTCGTCCTGGCCCGGCGAGCGCGGAGCTCGCCGGGCTGGCGCTCACGGGGTCGAGCAGGCACCCGCGGCGCACTCTGCGAGCCAGTTCGACCAGTCCTCGTCGTAGCTCGTGCCGATGGTGCCGGTGAGGAACTCGCGGGCACCCGCCCAGTCGCCCGTGCGGTAGTACCCGAGCACGGTGCCGAGCTCGGCCGGGTGGCGTTCGAACATGTACCGGACGGCGAGGTAGCCCCACCGGTAGGTGCGGGTGGTGTCGGCGTTGTCGTAGGTGGTGTCCCACAGCTCGCTGAGCCGGTAGGTCTGCTTGCCCGCCTCCTCCACCGCCTCCGGGTAGGGCTGCCCCCGGTAGGCGTAGGAGATGTGCTCGCCGATCCCCTCGATCCACCACACCGTCGGCGTGCTGGTCGCCGCCGCGAAGTCACCGTGCATCGTGAAGCGGCCGTCGAGGTAGTGCGTGTACTCGTGGTTGAGGTTCCAGATCTCGAAGCTGGGCTGCCACTCGGCCTCGTGGGCGATGAACCGCGCCTGGTTGTCCGGCTGGGCCGGGTCGCCCTCGAGGTACATGCCACCGTTGTTGGTGTCGATGCCGTAGATCGCGCCCGCGTAGGTCCGGTAGTCGTCGCTGGAGTCGAAGACCACCACCTCGATGGTGTCGTTGTGGTCGTCGGCGACCGGCTGCCCGCCGGTCTGGACCTGCTCGTGGAAGAACGCGTCCTGGCCGGTGAGGCTGGTGCAGGTGGCCGAGAGTTCGTCAGCGCTGAGCTGCTGGGCGAGGATGCTGATGCTCGGTCCGCAGCTGTGCTCGACGGTCAGTACCGCGTCGACCAGCCGCTGCGGCAGGTCGCAGGTCCCGTACTCGGCGCAGTTCTCGCCGTCGTGGGTGTTGGCCACCTCGGCGATGCCGACCCACAGCGGCGCCGTTGGCCCGGTCAGGTCGCTCTTGCCGAGCAGGTCGGTGAGCATCGGGCGCGTCTTCGCGCGCAGCGCTTCGTCCTGGGTGAAGCGAGCGAGTTCGCGCCCCGCGTTGGCGGTCAGGAAGCTGTTGTCGGTGCCGAGCAGGTCCAGGTGCTGCGAGGCGAAGGCGTGCAGGGTGTCCAGCACGCCGGGGTCGGCGTGCACGGCGTCGACGAAGTCCGGGAACTGGTGCCCGCGAAACAGCACGGTGTAGGTGTTGTTGACCGCGTTGACCATCCACCAGTACTGGTCGTAGGACGAGTCGTAGGCGGTGAGCAGCCGCTCCACGACGTCCAGGTACCGCCCGTTCTCGGCGGAGCTGTCGATCAGCGTGACCGATTCGGCCAGCACCTCACCGTTCTCGTCGCTGACCGTTCCGGACTCCGCGTTGCCGAAGAAGGTGTCCAGCGCACCCTGGACCGCCGCTTCCAGCTCCGGCCCGTACTCGCCGACGCTGCCCGGGTCCCCGTACTGGACGTAGTATCCGGCGCGCAGGAAGAGCACCAGCTGCGCGGTGCTCGTGCTGTTGTCGCCGGGGTAGTCGACCGCGTTGTCCCGGTAGGCGTTGGCGACGGTGATCATCTGCTCCTCCCGGAACGCGCCGCGCGCGTCCGCACCGGAGAGGCTGAACAGGGTGTTGATGCAGTCGGTCCCGGCGGACTTGATCTCATCGACCAGGGCCGCGCCGGTGTTCCCGGTGAAGCGCGCCGGATCGCACTCCTCGGCCGGTGCCGCCTGCATGGAGGGCCGGGGGAATTGCGGCGCACCGAAGTGCTTGCTGGGGTTGTGGGCGGGCAGCGGGGCGTGTTCGGTGCTCTGCTGCTGGAAGAACTTCCTTGCCTCGGCTGGCTTTTCGGCCAGTGCGGGGGACGCGGACGAGATCAGGGCCAGCGCCAGGCCGAGGAAGGTGGCGCGGCGCAGGGCGCTCCGCCAACCAGCCGAACCCGGTGGTCTGAACGGCACGTTCTACCTCCTGATGGGGGATTCCGGCGCGTGGCGCCGGTGAGCGGTGGTGTGGAACGTGCGCACGTGTGGGGAATTCTGGCAGCTGGAAGTGATCTGGCGTCATAATCTGCGATATACAGTTCCGCTATGACGATCGAGATCCGGCAGCTGCGGATGATCTGCGCGATCGCGGAAACCGGCAGCATCACGCGCGCCGCGGCCCGACTGGAGCTCACCCAACCCGCGTTGAGCAACCAGCTGCAGGCGATCGAGCGGATGTTGGGCGATTCGCTGTTCGTGCGCAGCAGAACCGGTGTGGTGCCGACGGATTTCGGCCGCCGGACCGTGGACCGGGCCCGGATCGTGCTGTCGGAGGTCGATTCCCTCTTCGGCGCGGCGGGGCGTCCGTCGCCGTCGACCGAGCCGCTGCACCTCGGCTGCTCGCACCTGGCGTGCGTGCCGAGCGTCGTGGACCGGGTGCAGGACGGCCGGTTGGGCCAGGTCATGCTGCACGTCGAGTCGTCCGCCGCCGTGTTGGCGGATTCGCTGTCGCGCGGCCGCTACGACGCCGGGTTGGTCGCCAACGCCGAGGGTTTCGAGGTCTCGCTGGCCCGGTCGGTGGCCAGCCGCGTCCTCGTCCCGCGCTACCCGTGGTTCGTCGCGCTGGCCGCCGACCACTGGGCGGCCGACCGCGACGAGGTCCGGCTGGCCGAGCTGGGTGGGGAGTCGTGGATCGGCCCGCCGGGCGCCGACGACGGTTCGCTGGCGGCGTTCCGCGCCGCCTGCCTGGACGCCGGGTTCGAACCGCGCATCCGGTTCGAGGCCCCCAGCGGCGGCGCGCGGGAGCTCGTCGCGCGCGGTTACGGGATCCGGCTGGTGGAGCCCACCTTCGCGGCGCCGGAGGGGACGGTCGTGCTGCCGCTGGCAGGCGATCCGCTGGTGGCCCGGCTGGTGGTGGCCTGGCGGCACGACCGCCTGACCAGGGCGCAGGCGGACCTGCTCTACCAGGACTTCGCGCAGGCCTACCTGGCGCACGTGGCGGACAACCCGACCTTCCACCGCTGGTGGACCGCCCACCCCGAGGTGCACCCGGTGCGGTGAGCGCGGACGTGGCGCAGTACACACTGACCGGTCGGTATGTCTGTGGTACGCCTACTGGGACGCCTCCGAACGGGGGCGGGCTCGGAGGTGTGGTCATGGGCGACTCCCGGCACGAGTGGATGCGGCCCGGTGCGCACGAGGTCGCGCCCGGCGTGCACCGGATCCCACTCCCCCTTCCCAACGACGGCTTGCGCGCGGTCAACGTCTACGCGATCGCCGACGGTGACGCGCTCACCCTGGTTGACGGCGGCTGGGCGCTGGAGGAGGCACGGGAGCAGCTCACCGCCGGACTGCGCCAGATCGGTGCTGGGCTCGGCGACATCCGGCGGTTCCTGGTCACCCACGCGCACCGCGACCACTACACGCAGGCAGTGGCCCTGCGCCGGGAGTACGGTTCCCGGGTGCTGCTGGGCGAGGGCGAGCAGCCCACGCTCCAGACGCTGATGCGGCCCGACCACGTGGCGCTGGAGAAGCAGGTCGAGATGCTTGCCGCGTGCGGCGCGAAACCGGTGCGCGACGCGGTGATCGCCGCCCGCGGCTCGAAGCGGCCAACGACCGGCTGGGAGGAACCCGACGAGTGGATCACCGCGTCCACCGACGTCAGCCTGGCCGACCGACCACTGCGCGCGTTGCCCACCCCCGGCCACACCCGCGGGCACGTGGTGTTCATCGACGACGCCAGCGAGCTGCTGTTCGCCGGGGACCACGTGCTGCCGCACATCACCCCGTCGATCGGCTTCGAGCAGGCGCCCAGCGCACTGCCGCTGCACGACTACATGGCCTCGTTGCGGCTGGTCCGCGCACTGCCGGACATGCGCCTGCTGCCCGCGCACGGCCCGGTCACCGACAGCGCGCACCAGCGGATCGACGAACTGCTGGACCACCACGACCGCCGCCTGGCGGACACCGCGGCGGTGGTGGACCGAGGTGCCAGCACGGCCTACGAAGTGGCCCGCGGCCTGACCTGGACCCGCCGCGAGCACCCGCTGGACGACATGGACCCGTACAACCAGATGCTGGCGGTCCTGGAAACAGCGGCCCACCTGGACGTCCTTGCCCTCCAGTCCAAGCTCCGCGCGGAAACCATCGACGGCATCAAGCACTACGCCCCAGCCTGACCACCCGCGACCAACCCACCGACCACTGGACCCCAGCGCCTGACTTCACGCGAACCCACTGAGGTGATCTCCGCAAGAGCCCGACGCATCACCGGCGTGTCGGATGCCCGACACACCGGTGGTTACAGTTTCAGTTGAAACTGTGAATCATCCGGCGACTCGCCTGTGCGGGTCCGGCGAGAGCACCTCACTGGAAAGCAGATATGCGCTTCCCGTTGGAATCGCGCGAGGTCGTTGGGCAGTTCGGCGGAGCGCCTTCGAGGTGGGCATGGCGCGCCTGGGGTTGGGGTTTCGGGGAGACTGCGACCGGGGGCTGCGCGGGGTGTGGGGGGGCTGGGTGGACGGAGGCGCGATGTCGATCGATGAGCTGGCGATGGCCGTGGACGAGTTGCCGCTGGTGGACCACCACGTGCACGGCGCGCTCCGGGACGGGGTCGACCGGGCGGGGTTGGAGCAGCACCTGACCGAGTCGGACCGGCCGGTGCCGGGGTGGATGACGCAGTTCGACTCGCCGCTGGGGTTCGCCGTTCGCCGCTGGTGCGCTCCCGTGCTCGGCCTGCCGCCGCACGCCGGGGCCGCCGACTACGTCGCGCGGCGCGAGGAACTCGGCGTGGACGAGGTCACCCGGCGCCTGCTGGCGGCCAGCGGCGTCGAGCACTTCCTGGTGGAGACCGGCTACGCGAGCGGTTCGCTCCTCTCCCCCGCCGAGATGGCTCCGGCTTCCGGTGCGCGGGTGGACGAGGTCGTGCGCCTGGAAGCCGTGCTGGAGGACCTCGCGCGCGACGGCGTGGGTGCGGCCGAGCTGCCCGGGCGGTTCCCGGAGGTGCTGGCGCAGCGCACGGTCGACGCGGTGGGTCTCAAGAGCATCGTGGCCTACCGCTTCGGTTTCGACTTCGACCCCGGGCGTCCGTCCCGGACCGAGGTCGTCGCCGCCGCGGACCGGTGGCTGCGCTCCGGCGGCCGGGTCGACGACCCGGTGCTGCTGCGGTTCTCGCTGTGGACCGGCGTCGACCGGGGGTTGCCGCTGCAGTTGCACGCCGGGTACGGCGATCCCGACGTCGAGCTGCACCGCTGCGATCCGCTGCTGCTGACTCGGTTCATCAAGCTCGTCGAACCGCACGGCGTGGACCTCCTACTGCTGCACTGCTACCCGTACCACCGCAACGCCGGTTACCTGGCGCAGGCGTTCCCGCACGTGCACTTCGACGTCGGGCTGGCGGTGAACCACACCGGCGCGCGCTCGGCCGCGGTGGTGGCCGAGTCCTTGGAGCTCGCGCCGTTCGCGAAGGTCCTGTTCTCCTCCGACGCGTGCGGACCGCCGGAGCTGCACCACCTCGGTGCGCTGCTGTGGCGGCGCGCCATGCGCACCGCGCTGGGCGAGCGGGTGGCCGCCGACGACTGGTCCACTTCGGACGCGATCCGGGTGGCGCGGATGGTCGGCCGCGACAACGCCCGCCGCGTCTACCGCCTCGACCAGCGATAACACCACTCAGGAGGCCACTCGGTGCGCCAACGAGTCCGGCGTCCCTCCGTGGTCGACACGCCGAGCACGCCCCCTGACCCAGGCGGTCAGCGGGTTCCGACGTCAGTCCACTGTGGAATCACCCGCACCGGCTGAGGTGCAGGTCCGCCCAGGGGTCGGTGGGCACCGCTTCCGTGCTGCGGCCCAGGTCGTCGAGGATCCTGGTCTGGCGCTTCAGCTGGCGGAGGGTGATCGCGCGCTCGGCCAGGGACAGCGTCGGCAGGCGGCTCGCCAGGCGCTCCTCCAGACGGTGGCAGTCCTCCGGGGAGCGCAGCCACACGATCATGACAAGGTTGTGCTCCCCGGTCACGGCCGCGCAGAACCGGATTTCCGGGAGCTTCGCCAGGGCCCGGCCCACCTCCGACAGCTCGCTGGCCGGGGCGTTGGCCCAGAAGATCGCTGAAACCGGCCAACCGGTGAGGCTCTGGGCGACTTCGCAGCGGATCGACACCAGGCCTTGGTCGACCAGCCTGGCCAGGCGGCGGCGCGCGGTGGACACGCTCGTGCCGGTCAGCTCGGCCAGGTGTGCCACCGTCCGGCGTCCGTCGGTGCTCAACGCCACCATCAAGTCCCGGTCGCCCTCGGTCAGCACGCCCTGCTTCCCGCGCGGAGGCGCGTGCGCGGCCAGCTGCGCGCGCTGCGCGGGCGAGAGCGCGTTGAGCCGCCACTGGACGCCTTCCCCGAAGATCGTGGTCGCGGCGTGCACGCTCGTCCTGCGGACCCCCGGCTGGTGGCTGAGCTCGTCGAGCACGAACCGGGACAGCGCGGGCAGGCTGCGGGCGTTGACCAGCACCAGCAGGTCCCGCCCGCTGCCCACGTGGTGCACCGAGACGACCTGCGGCAGCCGGGCCAGCAGGACCGCCAGGTGGTCGCGCTCGCTGGGTCGGCAGTCGATCTCCACGCACCCGAGCACGAAACCCGATGGTGCGGTGAGCCGCGCGTAGGCCGTGATCCACACCAGCCCCTGCTCGGTGAGGCGCTGCCACCTGCGCGCGACCGTGCTCGGGTCCACGCCCAGCACCGAGCCGATGACCTGCCAGGAGCCGCGCGGGGCGATCTGGACCGCGTTGACGAGCGACAGGTCGAGCTCGTCGAGGCTGGACGAATCTTGCATGCACGAACCTTCACGTGGTGATTTCCGGCAATCCAAGCAGCGGCTCTGGTGCGTTGTCCATCCTTTCCGCCAACCGCGGGTACCGGCCCGCGGGGACCAACACGCCCGGAGCACACATGGACACAGCGCGTACCCGGCCGACCCGGTTGGACCGGGTGTTCAGCGGCATCGAGCGGGTCGGCAGCAAGCTTCCCGAGCCGTTCTTCCTGTTCGTCTACCTGCTCGCCGCACTGGCGGTGGTCTCCACCGCGATCGCCGCCTTCGGCGTCACCGTCGACGTCCCCGGCAAGGACGAACCGGTCCCGGTGCGCGCCGTGCTCAGCTCCGAGGGCCTGGTCTGGTTCCTGACCAACTTCGTGGACAACTTCATCGGCTTCCCACCGCTGGGCACCGTGCTGGCGATGATGCTGGTGGTCGGCTTCGCCGAGCGGACCGGGTTCCTGTCCGCCGCGGTCACCCTGGTCTTCGGCCGCGCCCCGCGCTGGCTGTTGCCCTACGCGGTGGCCTTCGTCGCCTGCCAGGCGCACGTCATGTCCGACCCGTCGCTGATCGTGATCCCGCCGCTGGCCGCGCTGGTGTTCAAGGCCGCGGGCCGCCACCCGGTGGCCGGGTTGGTCGGGGCCTTCGCCTGCGGCGCGACGGGTTACGGCGGTGGCATCCTGGTCGGCTCGCTGGACGGGCTGCTGGTGGGCATCACCGAGAAGGCGGTCCAGATCGCGCCGCTGGGCGTCGAGGTGCACGTCCACATCGCAATGAACTACTTCTTCGCGGCCACCGCCGGGCTGCTGCTGCCGCTGGTCGGCGGGTTCCTGATCGACCGGGTGCTGGAGCCGCGGCTGGGCCCGTGGAGCGACCCGGAGGGCGAGCAGGCCGCGGAGCTGACCGCCCAGCAGCGCAAGGGCGTGTGGCGGGCGTTCGCGGTGCTGGTCGGCTACGCCGTGATCGCCTTCGGCGCCTGGCTGGTGCCGGGCAGCTTCCTGCGCGGCGAGGACGGTTCCCTGGTGCCCTCGCCGTTCCTGAGCAGCATCGTGCCGCTGATCATCATCGCGTTCCTGCTGGCCGGGCTCGCGTACGGCCTGACGGCCGCAACGGTCACCCAGCGCGGGGACGTGCCGCGGATGATGACCGAGACCGTCAAGGACATGGCGGGCTACATCGTGTTCATCTTCGTCGCCGCCCAGTTCATCGCCCTGTTCACCTGGACCAACCTCGGCACGTTGATCGCCATCGGCGCGGCCGACGGGCTGCGCGCCGCGCACCTGACCGGGTTCCCGGCGATCATCGTAATGGTGCTGCTGGCGACGGTGGCGAACCTGTTCGTCACCTCCGGCTCGGCGCTGTGGTCGCTGCTGGCCCCGGTGATGGTCCCGGCGTTCAGCATCCTCGGCTACGACCCGGCGTTCATCCAGGCCGCGTACCGGATCGGCGACTCGACCACGCAGGCGGTCAGCCCGCTCAACGCCTACGTCTACATCCTGCTCAGCGTGAACCGGAAGTACCAGCCGGAGACGCAGCTGGGCACGCTGCTGGCACGGTTGAGCGTGTTCGTGCTGCCGTTCTTCGCGGTGTGGCTGTTGATCCTCGCGGTGTTCTACTTCTTCGACCTGCCCGTCGGGCCGGGTTCGGGCATCCGGCTGTAACCACCCACTGAGGAGAGATGATGCACTTCGACGAGCTCGCAGCGCTGCGGCGCGACTTCCACCGGTACGCCGAACCGGCGTTCCTGGAGATCCGCACGTCCAGCATTGTCGTGTCCCGGCTGCGGGAGCTGGGCCTGGAACCGCTGACCGGCCAGGCGGCCATGCGTGCGGACACCGTGGTCGACTACCCGACCGCCGAGCAGCGCGAGCTGTTCGCCGAGCGGGCGGTGCGCACCGGCGCGGACGCCGGGAACGTCGAGCACGCGGCGGAGTGCGGCACCGCCGTGATCGCCGAGGTCCGCGGGAACCGCCCCGGCCCCACCTGGGGTCTGCGCTTCGACATGGACGCCCTGCCGCTGACCGAGTCGGACAGCCCCGAGCACGCCCCGGCGACGGGCGGTTTCCGCTGCGACTACGGCGCGATGCACGCCTGCGCGCACGACGGGCACACCGCGATCGGGCTGGGCCTGGCCAGTCGACTGGTCGCGGACGACGACTTCGCTGGCACCGTGCGGTTCCTGTTCCAGCCCGCCGAGGAGGGTGGTCGCGGGGCGGCGTCGATGCTCGCCGCAGGCGCGGTCGACGGAGTGGACCGGTTCGTCGCCGTGCACCTCGGCCTGGACGAACCGGCGGGCAAGGTCAGCGGCGGCATCGAGGGCCTGCTGGCCACCACCAAGATGCGCGCCACCTTCACCGGCACCGCCGCGCACGCCGCGGGAGCTCCGGAGCAGGGCGCGAACGCGCTGGTCACGGCCGCGAGCGCACTGCTCAACGTGATGGCGCTGCCGCGCTACTCCACGGCGGACACCCGCATCAACGTGGGCACCCTGCACGGAGGTGACAACGTCAACATTGTGCCGTCCTGGGCGCAGATGACCCTGGAAGCCCGCTCCACCGACTCCGACGTCAGCGCCTCCCTGACCGAGCGCATCAAGACCGCGCTGCGCGGCTCCGGCGAGGTGCACGGCGTCGCGGTGGACGTGGTCGAGACCGGCGGTTCGGCCACGATGGACTGCGACGCGGAACTGGTCGAGGCGATCGACGCCATCGCCGCCGAGCTCCCGGGGGCCACCACCACCGACGGCGCCAAGCAGATGGGCGGCTCCGACGACGCGAGCCTGTTCGCCCGCGAAGTCCAGCGCAACGGCGGGATCGCCACCTACATGACGGTCGGCGGCGGCAACACCGCGCCGCACCACAATCCGCTGTTCGACATCGACGAGCGCAGCATCTCGATCGCCCTCGACACCCTCGAACGCCTCATCCGCCGCTGACCTGTTCCCCGCCCAGGTTCACCCGAGCAGCTGGGGGCGCAGGGTTCCGCAGACCCAGCGCTCCCAGCGCTCGGGAGCCCACCCCCGGTCCCGCACCAGCAGCAGGTAGAGCTCGGGGCTCAGCAGGGCGAACAGGATGTCCGCTGCTTCGTCCGCGTCCAGGCCGGGTCGCGCTCCTGGTTTGGTGACCAACGACTTCGCCGCCTCCGCGTGCACCACGTAGCGCGGGTCCTCGCCCTTCGGCCACAGCTCCACCACCTCCGCGTCCACCGCCGCTGCCACGCGCAGCACCTCGACGATCTCCGCCACTCGCTCCAGGACTTGGCGGGTGCCCGCGACGTGGGCGCGGAGGTGGTCCGCCGCGGTCTCCGCCGCCAGCGCGTCGCGGAACCACTGCCGGTCCACCGTCGCGACCGGCTCGTCGTCACCCGCGATCGCGGTGTCCACGACCTCCTTCAGCAGGTTCCGCTTGTTGCGGAAGGTGAAGTAGATGGTCTGCACCGCCACCCCGGCCCGGTCGGCGATCTCCTGCAGCGGCGTCGCGCCGTAGCCGCGCTCCACGAACAGCTCCGCTGCCGCGCGAAGCATCCGCGCACGGGTCTGCCTGGCCTTCTCGGCGCGCTTGTTGACCGGACTCATGACCGGAGTCTATAACTGGAGTCGAACACTAGATACCAACTCTAGTGAAGATTCCGGGGAGGTTCCCGTGACCAACGCCAAGCAGGCCGCCGCCTGGAACGGCTGGGAAGGCCAGCTCTGGGCGTCGAGCCCGGAGCGCTACGACGGAATGCTCGACGACTTCAACGCGCCGCTGTTCGCGGCTGCCGGGATCAGCGAGGTGCACCGGGTCCTCGACGTCGGCTGCGGCCCGGGCAGCACCACCCGCGAGGCAGCCCGGCGGGCCGCGTACGTGGTGGGCATCGACATCTCCACCCCGATGGTCAACCGAGCCCGCGCCGATGCCTCCGGCATCGACAACATCGAGTTCGTGCGGGGCGACGCCCAAGTCCACGCGTTCCCGAAAGCCGGTTTCGACGTGGCCATCAGCCGGGGCGGCGTGATGTTCTTCGACGACCTCGTCGCCGGTTTCACCAACATCCGCCGAGCCCTGCGCCCCGGTGGCCGACTGGCCTTCATCAGCCCGACCACCCCAGATCCGGGCGGCGAATACGCCCGCGCGACCGCCGCCCTCGCCGAGTTCCTGACCCGGCCGTCACCGGCGGCCAGCGGCATGATGTCCATGCCCACGGCCGAGCACATCCGCGAAGTGCTCGACCGCGCCGGATTCCGGGACATCGCGGTGGAGGCGGTGCAGGCCACCGAGAACCTGGGGGTGGACGCGGCCGACGCCGCGGACTTCATCTGCTCGTTGGCGCCCGTCCAGTTCAACCTGCGCGACGTCGACAAGTCCACTGTGGACATTTTGCGCGACCGGGTGGCCGACGGCTTCCGGCCGCACGAGACACCGCAGGGCGTGCAGGTGCGCGGAACGGTCTGGCTGACCAGCGCGACCCGGTGATGGTCACCGGCACCGCTGGGTGGGGCGGAAGGCCTCCGAACCCGACTCCGGGGTGCGGATCTCGCCGCTGGCGGAGACGACCTCGGGCAGGACCTCCGCGATCGGCCGGGTGTCCTCCGCGGTGAGGGTGAACACCGAGACCGCCTTGTCCTCCGGGTGCCCGACGCAGTCGAACGACAGCCAGCCGCTGACCCCCGGAACCGCTTCCACGCCGTGCATCCGGTGGAACTGCGAGGTGACCGATTCCGGGGTGACCAGCGCGACGTCGTGGCTGGTGCCCGCCGCGCGCCGGGTCGCGGTGATCGCCGTGCCGACCGCGTCGAAGGAGGTGGCGGCCATGCCGTCGCCCGCCGAGTTGTCCGGGAACTCGCGGGCGTAGGTCTGCTGGAAGTACTCGACGACGGTGGGCTCGAACGCCTTCGGGTTCGCCCGCCACGCCGCCGAGCTGGACAGGTGGGTGTACTCCAGGGTGGTGCCCGGGGAGAGGGCATCGCGGACCTCCTCGACACCCGCGATGTCCACCACGCTGTCCAGGGTGAGCACCCGGATCCCCAGCTGCGGGCACCGCCGCTGCCCCAACGCCTCCAGCAGGCCCTTCAGGTCCAGATAGCGACCGGAGAAGAACAGCACGTCCGGCTGGGCCACGCAGATGTTGCGGACCATCGGCGCGAACGCGTTGGCGTTGCTGCCCAGCCTGGAGTCGTAGGTCTCGGCCCGCAGCAGCTCACCCCCGGTGGCCGCCGGGTAGACCTCGTTGAAGGCCGCGGCGAGGTTGCTGGCCAGCAGGTCGGACTGGTTCTCGTCCTGCACCAGCATCGCCCGCTGGCTGCCCGTCAACCGCCGCACCACGGCCTGCACCTGCTCGGTGTTGGACGGCGCGACCCGCACCAGGCCGCTGAACTGACCGGCCTTCTCCTGCTCGGTGAAGGAGTCGGCGGTGATGGTGGCGCCGACCATCGGGATGCCGAGCTCCGCCAGCCGGTCGATGGCCAGCTTGGTGCCCTCGTGGCTCTGCCCCAGCCCGGCCACCGCGACCACCCGGTCCGGGCCGGTCCGCGCCTGCGCGATCTGCTCCACCACCGGCTGCCACTGCTCGAACCGGGTGCCCGGGTTGGCGGGCAGCAGCCGGATCATCGGGAAGTCGCCCTCCCATCCGTTGTCCCGGTTCGCGCGCAGCTGCGCGGTGTAGGCGCCCCGCAGGGCGTTCCGGGTGGACACCGGGGTGATGGTGTCCAGCCCGGTCAGCGTCATGGGAGCCAGGTAGGCGATGCTGACGTAGTTGCCCCCGGACTCGGCCAGCACCCGGTCGTTCTCCTCCTTGATCTTGCGCAGCACCCCGGCCAGCTCGGGGACGAACTCGAAGGAGCCGTCGGACAGCCCGATGCACTCCCCGGTCTCCGCCCGCTCGATGCCCGCGGCGCACCGGCTCGTCCGCCACACCCAGGTCACCACCCCGGCGACCACCAGCAGCACGACCGCGGACAGCACCAGCATCCGCCGGCGGTTCCGCCGCCACCACGTCTGGTCCAGGTAGATGCCCACCGCTTGCCTCCAGGTCAGGCGTACTTCTCGCTCTCGCCGAAAAACACCACGAAACCGGCGCGGGCCTGCCGCGCCAACTGCTCGAACTCGCTGCGCACCACGCCGCGCAAGGTGCGCCCCGGGTCGCCGAGCGGGTCGGACATCAGCCACTTCGCCGCCACCAGCCGCGCCAGGTCCGCTTCCGCGGGCACCACCACCCGCGCCAGCTCCTCGACCTGCTCGCGGGGCTCCCGGTCGGTGCGCAACCTGTTGGGCGCTTCCGTGATCAGCTCCAGCCTGGCCAACCACGGCGCCACGTCGGCCTCGGTCCCGATCTGGTCGAACTGCCGCTGCAGGTGCGCCACCACCGCGCCCAGGTCGCCCAGCGCCAGCGCGTGGTAGAGCGCCAGCGGGGTGTTGCCGTGCTGCCGGTGGTGCTGGCGGTGCCGGTCGTGCACGACGACCCAGCGCTCCTCGTGGTCGTCGGGTCGAGCGGCGAGCTCGTGCAGCAGCAGGCGCCGCAGCCAGGGGTGCAGCGCGAGCCGACCCGCACCGTCCAGCCCCGCCCACATCCGCTTGCGGATCTCGTGCAGCACCCCAGCGTCGTCGGCCTGGCCGAGGCGGACCTCCGCGCGGGTCGCCAGTTCCAGGTTCGGCGCCGCCGACAAGCTGACCAGGACGTCGCGCTGCACGAGGTCGAAGTCCTGCAGCAGGTACTCGCGAGCCCGCTCGGCGAAGGACGGCTCGTCGGTGGTGCGGTGCTCCAGGAACGTCCGCATCGCCAGGCCCGACGCCTGCTCGCCGAGCGCGGCGCCGACCTGCCGCATCCCCCACGGGTGGCCGCGGGTCAGCGCGTGCACGTACGGCGCGGTGCTGCCGCCGAACCGGCCGGCTTCGACCACCTCGGCGGGGGTCAGGTCGCGCAGTTCGACCGGGTACCACCAGGAGTCCGCGCCGCGGTCCGCCTCGCGGTGCGCCACCCAGTCGTCGAACCGGGCCTGCTCCGGGGTCCGCGCGCTGTCCTGCCGCCCCCACCGCGCCTGCCACTGCCGGCTGGTGGCCACCACCACGAGCGGGTCCGGCTCCTGCCGGTGCCGCTGCCGGATGTCCAGCAACAGGTCGAGCAGCTGCGTCCCGCTGGCCGAGTCGACGTTGTCCAGCAACGCGACGCAGTTCGCCTTGCGCCTGCTGCCGCCCCGGCCGCGGTAGGCCTCCCGCAGGTCGGCGAGGAACGCCGCGCAGAACACCTCGTCCATCAGCCCGCTGTCGGCGACCCCGATGTCGACCAGCACGTCCTGCAGGTTCGGCGACCGCTGCGGCGTCGCGTCCCGGAGCCCGGAGGCCCGGCGCAGCCGGTGCCGCCAGCGCACCGCCTCGCCGCCGCGCAGCAACGTGCTGGCGACCAGCGGCGACCACGCCGGGACCACCCCGGCCTGCGCGATGGTCTCCACGACCCCGTTGACGGTGTTGTGCGTGCGATCGGAGAACTCCGCGTCGGCCGCCAGCGACTCGCGCACCTGCGCCAGCGCCTTCTCCCGGTTCTCCGGGTTCAGCTGCGCGCCCTTGACCAGCAGGCACAACCACAGCTGCCGGAACCGGATGCGAGGCTGCCCGTCGAACTTGCGGCTGAGGTTGAACGCCAGCTCGGTGACGATCGCCCGCGGCGGCTTGACGACCCGCTCCAGGTCGGCATGCGCGCACGGAACGCGGTCCGCGCACCGCTCCTGGACATCGTCCAGCGCCGCGGTCTTCCCGCTCCCCCGCGGCCCGACCAGCACGACGACGGGCAGGTTCGCCCGTTCGGCCGCCCCCGACCCCCGCCGCACGCACGAACCAACCAGGTCCTCGACAACACCGGAGCGCCCCGCCAAACCACCAACCATCCGGCTCACACCCCCGTGATCAAGCCAGCGGGTAACTCTCCCGCCACCAACGGCCGCCCGTCAAGCGAAAACCGGGAACCGACCCCACCCCGCACGTCCCCATCACAATCCCCCCAAACCGCTTGATCAACAACCGCCACCGGCCTAGAACTGCGCGGGGAGCACGAGTTCGAGGGGGATGGGATGGACCGGTTCACCGTCCGCTACGCCGCGATCGGCGAAGCGTGGGAAAGCGTCCGCGACGCCACCAGCCAGATCCGCACCAAACTGGTCGACCTCGACACCTCGCTCGGCCCCCTGCGCGCTACCTGGACCGGCGAAGCCGCGGAGAGCTTCGAAGCCGCCCGCGCGACGTGGGCCCGAGAAGCAGCGGAGATGACCGAGTTCCTCGCCGACATGGCGGACCTGCTCGCCCTGATCGACGAGAACTACCAGAGCGCGCACCACCAGAACCTGGCCATCTCGGACGCGGCCACCGGCTCAGCTGACCCGACCGCGACCGTGGCGATGTCGGCTGGCGGTACGGCTGGCGAGGTCGACGTCTCGATCGAAGAACTGCGCCGCACGGCCAGGTCGTTCTACGGGCTCCAGCAGCAGTTGGCCGACAACATGGCCTGGATCAGCCGAAACCTGCACGCCAACGCCACCGGCATGGCCGGAGCCGACCCGGTGCTGGCCCCGTGGCGCAACCTCATGGACTCGAACAACATCTCAGCTCCGCACCATATGATGCTTGGTCTGCGGTGGATGAACCCCACTACTCCCGAGTCCGTGCACATCACCCCAGAGCGCATGGGGCACATCCTCGAGGGTGATCCACCACCCAGCACGGGGGGGCGGACACATGTACGGAACCGGACGGGCAGGAAAGACCGAATTCCCCAAGGGGTGGGACGAGAAGTACATCTCGGGGCACGTCCTAGACGTGGTCAAGCATCCGGACAGCCCACCCATTAAGCAGAGCAACGGGGCATGGCGGGTCTCCGGTGTGCGAGACGGAGTTCTCATCGAGGTAGCGGTCAGAGACGACGGCTACGTGGTGACCGCCTACCCAGCCAGCGGACCCGGAGTCAACGAAAACCCGCGAGGATTGTGACCATGGACGTGGCCGATTTCATGAACAGGACCGATGCGATCCTTGAAGGATTTCGAGATCGGCTTCCTGCGCGCGAGTACAACTCGTTGGTGAGCGCAGCGCGTGCTGGCGAGCAGAACGAGGTGCTCGACAACATCCTGGCCTTCCTGCAGAAGACCGGGGCCCCCGTTTCACGCCGGGAGAGCGACGAACTCCGTGCGGTGATGAGCTTCTACCAGCTCCCCGTCACGGCTTACGCCTTCATCAACGACTGGGAGAACATCGTCGCAGCGCTAACCATCGTTGATGACGCGCCGGAGCGTGCCGAGCAGGCGCCTCCGGTCGGGTCCGGGCCACCGGTCGCCGTCTACGACAACCCTGACTTCGGCCGCACCTTGCGCACACAGGTCGGACTGCACATCGATCTGCCACCGCAACTGTTCGAGCCGTTCCTGGACCACTTCACGACCTCAGTCGGGGTCGGGGTCGAGATCAACCTCGCGCGCACCAACCCCGACCAGTACCTGCGGCAGGGCAAGGTCCACCAGCCCACCGAAGTCGAGACGAACTTCGTGCCCATGATGATCATGGCGATCAGCGAGGGCTCCATTTGGGGTGGCGGGATCCTGCTGCGTGGGTTCGAGCAGTGGTGGACCAAGCACCGCACCGACGCTGAGCGGTTCATCCAGCAGGTTCCCATGATCCTCGCGGCGGAGCAGACCGGCGACGACAACTTCCACATCGCCCTCGCTGACTTGTCAGCACCCACCGCAGCCCAGGTGGTCGCGATCCTGCTCGAAACACAGGTGGGTGGTGTCTCCGAACCGCTTCCCCCCGTCCCGGTGTTCCGATACCCAACTGCGTGATCCCGTGGCGCCAAAGCCTCCCACCATCCAGAACACAAGTCACCTGAAACTGCTAGGGCTGTCTATGAACACGAACGAGTTCATAGATCGACTGAGCGCTCTGATCACGGTGGTCGAGAAGCGGTTGCCGCGGAGCCTGGGTGCGCTGATCCACGAATACCACCAGGAAGAAGCGCTGTCCCTGGACAGCTTCACCTGGGCCCTGGTGCACGACCAAATCCCGGTCACGCGTGGTGAACGTGACGAACTGCGGGCGCTGCTGGAAGGCTTCGAGCTACCTGTCCCCTCCATGCGTCCGATCAACGACCGGGACAACGTCATCGCGTCGCTCAACGTCCTGGACGAGCCCGCCCAGGACCAGGGCGACTTCTACTACTACGGGCCGCTCGTCACGGTCCAGGAGGATCCGGACTTCACCCGGGCACTAGGCGCACAGGTGGGGGTCCACGTGGGGTTGCCCGACGACCTCCAGGCGCAGTTCATCGACGATTCCACCACCAACGTCGGCGTCGGGTCAGCCGTCAACCTGGTTCGCACCAACCCACACCGCTACATCCGCGCTGGGAGTGTGCAGGTGCCCAGCATCGAGGAGGTTCTGTTCGCCAGCGAGTTGGTATGGCTGATTGCGAGCACTTCGGTATGGGGTGGCGGAGTCCTGCTCCGCAACTTCGGGCAGTGGGCGAAGCGGGACAGGATCGAGGCGGACTCCTTGGTGAGCGACCTGCCCAGGCTGATACTCGGGGCCGGGCCACGCACAAGACGCTCCATGTTGTGCTCGCCGACCTCCCCGAATCCACAATGGATCGTATGGTTGCTGTGCTGGCCAACTCGGGGCCAGACCTCCCGCCTGAGACGCCGCCAATCCAAGCCTTCACGTACTCGCTCACCACGGCTACCTCCTCGCGGCCAGCCAGTTGAATCGGCGCAGGGCTGCTGCGAAGCGTTCGGTTTCGCCAGCCAGACGCCCTAGGGTCCCGGGGTCCACATCTCCTGCTCGGATCCGGGACTCCTCGTTCGCGAGGTCCTGGTGCAGGACCAGCATCGCAAATGCCATCTCGCCTGGCGTGTCCATCCGCGCCGGGATCATCTCGTTCTGCTGGGTTCGGTCTGCCAGGACCGGGAACATTGCAGCCACAAGGCAATCCGCGCATTCCAGCACACCCGGCGCGAGACCTCGTGTTACCTGACCAGGCCGCGAGCACGCTTCTACTTCGTCGGCCTGGAACAACCGTCGACACCAGGACCTGACCAGCGAATCGCCTGTCCCACAACGGATGTGGGCGAACCTGCACCAAGTCCGGAACGCGCCCCGCACGGTACTGGAAGTACCGAAGTCGATCGCTGGGGTGAATAGCTGAATTGAGTTCTGGTTCCACGATCGCGACCCCCGACGTAGTCGTCCTCAAGTCCACCACCCGTTGCGGTAGTTACTGAATCTTGTTGCACCGTGCAACCATCAACAACGGCGTGACCATGCGCGCATCAGCCGATCAGCTTTCGAAACAGGAGCCGGATCACGGCCAGTCCCCCACGCGGAAGAACATTGGGAACCGCACTTCGAGCAGCCCGCCAAGAGCGCGGCCTGACCATGCGCGGTTTTGCCACCCAGCTAGGACGCGACCCTGGCGTCTTGTCGAGGTGGGAGACCGGTGACCGGATACCCAAGCCTGAGCAGGTCGCTCAGATCTTGACCGCGCTGGGGGTCAACGGTCAGCGCTTCGAGAAAGTCATCGACCTGGCCTACGGCGCGACCGATTCGAGCTGGGTGGCGACCACCCTCCCCGAGAACCGTCAACAGCTCTCCGCGCTGCTGGATTTGGAGCAGAGCGCCACCAAGGTCACCGAGCTGTCACCCTTGCTCATCCCAGGCTTGGTGCAGACGACCGACTACATCCGGGGCATCATGGGAAACGGGGTTGCCCGTCGGAGAGCTCGCCACCCGCGTCTCGATCCGCATCGGCCGTCGAGAGGTGCTCACCGGACACAACCCTGCGAAGTTCGATGCCATGATCGGCGAGTCAGCGCTGACACAGGTCATCGGTTCTCCTGCGGTCCTCACCGGGCAGCTCAAGTACCTCCTCGAGGTCGCAAGGCGCCCGAACATCGCACTGCGGATCATCCGGTCCGACTCCGGCTGGAACCCCGCACTGGATGGGCCTGATCGAAGGTCCTTCTGGAGTAGCGGTCCACCTCGAGAACCGCAAATCAGGCCTCCTCCACGAAGAAGCAGACATTCGCATGTACAGGCAGGCGATCGAGATGGTACGAACAGCCACGCTGAGCCCGGAAGACACCGCAAGACTCATCGCAGACTTAGTTGGCCGGATGGAGCGCGAGGAATGACTGCCTCGAAGACCTGGATCAAGTCGTCCCGCAGCCAGAGCACGGCGACTTGCGTCGAGCTGACCACCGACCTCGACGAGATCCGCATCTCCAAGGACCCGTTCGGCCCAACGTCGCGGGCTGATGTGTCCCGGTTCGTGCAGGCCGTCAAGGAAGGTCGGTTCGACCGCTGATCACCCGTGGACCCGCCTGCGGCCCGGAGTCGTGGGCGGGTTCGCGTAACCTCGCGGCGGCCCGGTCGTTGATCTCCCGGACGTGCTGGGAGGTCATCATGCGGCGCAGCTGGTTGGCACTGCTACTCGCTCTTTCCATGGTTCTCACCGGGTTGACCACGGCTTCCGCCGCGGGTGGGTGGACCGCCCGCGCGGCGGAGTACCCCGGGGTCGCCACCGAGACCGACGTGGCGATCCCCATGTCGGACGGGATCGTGCTGCGCGGGGACGTGCAGCGGCCCGCCGATGCCGACGGGAACCCGGTCGCGGGGCGGTTCCCCGTGCTGGTGACCATCACCGCCTACAACAAGTCCGTGATCAACGGGCCTGCGGCCGGTGTGATGGGAGATCCCAGCTACTTCGTCGAGCGCGGGTACGTGCAGGTCACCGTGGATGCGCGCGGTACCGGCAGCTCCGGTGGGTCGTGGGCGGCGTTCAGTGAGCGCGAGAACACCGACGCCGGGGAGGTCGTCGAGTGGGCGGCCTCCCTCGAACGGCCGTGGAGCAGCGGTTCGGTCGGGATGCACGGGCCCTCCTACATGGGGATCAGCCAGCTGTTCGCCGCCGCCCACCGGCCCGCCGGGCTGAAGGCCATCTTCCCGCAGGTCCCGGCCGCCGACACCTACCGCGACGTGGTCGCATCCGGTGGCGCGCTCGACGTCGGGTTCATCCCGCTGTGGTTGGGGCTGGTCACCGGGACCGGGCTCATCCCTCCCGCCTACGGCCCGACCGAACCCGACAACGCGCTGCAGATGTACCTCTCGCGCATCCAGGGTGCCACCGGGTTCACCGCGCCGCTGCTGCTCTCCGCGACGTTGGGGCTGGACTCGGCCTTCGACGGACCGTTCTACGCCGAGCGCTCCCCGATCAACGTGGTCGACCGCATCGACGTGCCGACCTTCCTCGTCGGCGGCGAGTACGACCTGTTCCAGCGCGGCACCCCGATGCTGTTCGACCGGCTCCGCGACCGCGGCGTACCCACCAAGATGATCTTCGGCCCGTGGGACCACCTGCAGGCCAGCAGGGGCGCCGGGATCGAGGACGCCGGGCACGGCACGCTGCAGGAACTCCAGCTGCGCTGGTTCGACCACCACGTGCGCGGCCTGCCCGACCCCGCGCTGGACGCCGACATCCCGCCGCTGACCTGGCACGAGATCGGCTCCGGCCAGTGGCACCAGGCACAGGACTGGATCGACGAGCAGCGGGCCACGACCTTCCAGCTCTCCGGCACCTCGCTCCCCGGATCGGCGGGTGGGCTCGTCGCGGACGACGTCGAGCCCGGCCAGAGCAACGTCGCACCAGTCCCGGTCGCCGGGCTGTGCACCCGCTCGGCCAACCAGTGGACGGCGGGCCTGCCCGGCGCCATCGGGCTCGGGAAGCTGTGCGAGGACAACCGCTGGAACGACCTCTCCGGTGCGGTCTTCGAGACCGAGCCGATGACCGAGCCGCTGCGGATGCGGGGCCCGATCAACGCGCACCTGAACGTCTCCACCCCGACCGGAAACGGGATGCTCTCCGTCGCGGTGTCCTCGGTGTCCCCGACCGGCGAGGTCAACCGCCTCACCGGCGGCTGGCAGGTCCTCTCCCACCGCGCGCTGGACCAATCCCGCTCCCGCTACCTCGACGGCCAGCTCATCCAGCCGCACCACCCGTTCACGAAGGAATCCCAGAACCTGCTGGAACCCGGCGAGACCACCCCGGTCGACGTCGAGGTCTTCCCCACCGGCGCGGTGATCCCACCCGGCCACAAGCTGCGGATCTCCATCCAGGCCTACGACGTCCCCCACCTGCTCCCCACGGTCCGCGACCTCCCCGCGGCCCTCTCCCCCCTGACCATCCACACCACTCCCGAACACCCCTCAAACCTCACCCTCCCAACCATCCCCACGGGGACCTGACCCCGGGCGCGGCGAGAATCCGGTGGACACAAGTCCAATCAAAACCGCGACCGGGGCGATGGCGCCCGGGATCGACATGGTGGACAAAACTTCGAAGGCGCGGTCAGCTCGCGGTTTTCGCGGGTTCGGCGTCGGGGGCGGTGAACCAGCGGCGAGCCGCCAGGGAGACGTAGACCAGGGCAACCAGCACCGGAACTTCGATGAGCGGGCCGACCACACCGGCGAGGGCTTGACCGCTGGTGACGCCGAAGGTCGCGATCGCCACCGCGATGGCGAGCTCGAAGTTGTTGCCCGCCGCGGTGAACGACAGCGTCACCGAGCGCTCGTAGTTCAGCCCGATGGCCTTGCCCAGCGCGAAGGAGCCCGCCCACGTGATCGCGAAGTAGGCCAGCAGCGGCACTGCGATGCGCGCGACGTCCACTGGACGGCTGGTGATCTGGTCGCCCTGCAGCGCGAAGAGGACAACGATGGTGAACAGCAGCCCGTAGAGGGCGATCGGGCCGACCTTGGGCAGGAACCGGGATTCGTACCACTCCCGCCCCCTGGCGCGCTCTCCGAGCTTGCGGGTCAGGTAACCGGCCACCAGCGGGATACCGAGGAAGATCAGCACTGACTTGGCGATCTGCCACGCCGAGACGTCCAACCCGATCTGCGGCAGGCCGAGCCAGCCCGGAAGCACCGAGAGATAGAACCAGCCGAGGCCGGCGAACGCGATCACCTGGAAGATCGAGTTCAGCGCCACCAGCACGGCGGCGGCCTCGCGGTCGCCGCACGCCAGGTCGTTCCAGATGACCACCATGGCGATGCAGCGCGCCAGGCCCACGATGATCAGCCCGGTGCGGTACTCCGGCAGGTCGGGCAGGAACACCCAGGCCAGCGCGAACATCACCGCCGGACCGAGGACCCAGTTGATCAGCAGCGAGGAGATCAGCAACCGCCGGTCGCCGGTGACGGTGCCCAACCGGTCGTAGCGGACCTTCGCCAGCACCGGGTACATCATCACCAGCAACCCCAAGGCGATCGGCAGCGAAATCCCGTCGACCTGCACGGCATCGAGTGCCGGACCGAGACCCGGGATCCAGCGTCCGGCGAGCAACCCCAGCGCCATCGCGGCGCCGATCCACACCGGCAGCAGCCGGTCCAGCGTCGACAAGCGGGCCATCGCGGTGTCCCCGGTCATGCGGACACCACTTCCGCGCTGCCAGCGGGGACGAGCACGCTCGACACGGCGCGCAACGTCTCCAGACGTACCCGGTAGTAGATCCAGGTACCGCGCCGCTCGCCCTCGATCACCCCGGCCTCCCGTAGCACCTTGAGGTGGTGCGAGATCGTCGGGCCGGACAGGTCGAAGGCCCCAGTCAGATCGCACACGCAGGCCTCACCGCCCGCGTGCGAGGCGATCAGCGACAGCAACCGCAGGCGCACCGGCTCGCCGATCGCCTTGAACACCCGCGCCAGGTCCGCCGACTGCTCCGCCGTCAGCGGCTCCCGCATGACCGGCGAGCAGCACAGCTCATCTCCCTGTTTCGACATGCCTCTAATTTGACATTCATCTAACCAGAACGCAAGCTTGTTTCGACACCCATCTAGACAAGGAGCCGTGATGTCCCGCGTGCAACTCGCCCTCCGGGTCGGCGACCTGGAAGGTTCGATCTCCTTCTACCGCAGGCTGCTCGGCGCAGAACCAGCCAAGCGCCGCCCCGGCTACGCCAACTTCGCGATCGCCGACCCGCCGCTCAAGCTCGTCCTCCTGGAGGGCGAGCCCGACCAGGACACGGTCATGGACCACCTGGGCATCGAGGTGGACGACACCACAGCGGTCGCATCCGCTACCGAGCGGCTGGCCGCACTGGGCCTGTTCACCCAGGTCGAAAACGACACCACCTGTTGCTACGCCCGCCAGGACAAGGTTTGGGTGCACGGCCCCGGCCGCGAGCCCTGGGAGGTCTACGTGGTCAAGGCCGACTCCCCCACCGCAGGCCAGGGCCCCGACCTCCGCGGCGAACGGGATACGTGCTGCAACTGACCCATGACGTGGTCGTGGCCAAGCATCCGTGAACCGCAGTTGCGGTTGGAACTGCCGATCGAGCAGCGCGCAGTAGCAGGACGGGCGGGTCAGTTCCGCACTATGGTGCATGTCAGCGGTGTCGGAGGACCGTCCGGGACCGCGAGTGCACGAGGGAGGAGTCATGCAGATCGGGGAACTCGCCGAACGCACCGGTGCGAGTCGGCGATCGATCCGCTACTACGAGCAGCACGGTCTGCTGGAGTCGAACCGCACCAGCAAGGGGTGGCGAGTCTACGACGACCGCGCCGTGCACCGCGTGCTCAACGTTCGGGAGCTGCTCGGCGCCGGGCTGACGATGGACGACATCCGCACCGTGGTGCCCTGCCTGGACATGAAGACGGCGGACTTCCTCGCCTGCCGGGACATCCCGGACGAGGTGCTGGCGATGTACGAGGGGCGGCTCGCGGCCGTGGAGGCCAAAGCCGCCGAACTGGCCCGGTACCGCGCCGAACTCGTCGAACGCATCGCGGGTCTGCGAGCAGGCCGACAAGGCGAGGACCTCGGCGACGTCCTGCGCGAAGCAGAAGCGGGCTCCGCGGCTTGACCTTGACACTGGTGTCAGCACTTAGCGTGCGGCTCCATGAGTGCTGTCACCGCAAGGAAGCCTGCTCTCCCGAGCTGGTTGTACGTCCTCTTCCTCGCCCTGCTCGCCACGGCCACCGATGAGTTCATCATCGCCGGGGTGCTGCCGGGCATCGCCGACGACCTCGGGGTGGAAGTCTCCGCAGCCGGGCAGCTGGTCACCGTGTTCGCCGTCGTGTACGCGGTGGGGGCACCGTCACTCGCGGTGATCTGCGAGCGGTTCCCACGTCGACCGGTCATGGTGAGCGCGCTCGGGGTCTTCGCCCTGGCGAACGCGGCAGCCGCGGTGGCGCCCGGCTACTGGTGGCTGATGGCCGCCCGCGTCGCGGCCGCCCTCGCCGCGGCAGTGATCGCGTCTGCGGCCTTCGCCACCGCCGGGGCCGGGGCGCCGCCACAGGAACAAGGTCGGTACCTGGCCGTGGTCACGGCCGGGATGACCGCCGCGCTGTTCACGGGCGTGCCACTCGGAACCTGGCTGGGCGGGGCGGTGGGTTGGCGTGCCACGTTCTGGCTGATCGCCGGGGTCGGCTTGGTCGCGATGGCGGGTCTGCTGACGACCGCGCCGAGGATCCCGGGCGGGCGAGCCGCCCCGCTGCGTGAACGGCTGGCGCCACTGGGCGACCTCGGTGTGCTGCGCCTGGTCCTGGTCACCTTCCTGGCCGCCAGCGGTGGACTGATGTTCTACACCTACCTGGCGGCTTACGCCCGCGAGGTCGCCGACGGCTCCAGCGCTGTGCTGACGCTCCTGCTCTTCCTGGTCGGGATCGCGGGGCTCGTCGGCGCGCTGCTGGCAGGCCGGATCACCGATGCGTGGGGGCCTCGCCGAAGCCTGCGCATCGTGCTCGGCGGGCACGCCGCCTCCCTGGTGCTCGCCGCCGCCCTGGTCTTCAGCGGCGCGGGCAGCACCTTCCTGCTCTCGGTGGTGATCGGCTGCTGGGCCCTCTTCGCCTGGGGCCTGACCCCGCCGGTGCAGGGAAGCATCCTGCTGGCAGCGGGTCCGGGCGCCGGGATGACCGCCCTGGCCCTGAACATCTCCGGGCTCTACCTTGGTACCGGCGTTGCCGGGGCGGTCGGCGGAGTGGTGATCAACACGGCGGGGATCCCCTACCTCCCGGTGGCCGCCGCGATCCTGATGGCGCTGTCCTTCAGCCTTGCCTGCGTGCCCGCACGGACCGTAGGCGAACTCGACGCACCTGCCGCCGCGCGAACCTGACCACGGCAGCACGGCGGTCGACCGCAACGGGAGGTCCACTTCGGACAGGAGGGTGCCCGGGAGCGTGCGCAGGGGGACGGAGACGGGCTTCCCGGCGGGCGTGCCCTCTGTCACGCCGATGCTCATCCGATGAGCGGTAGGCGGGCCAACGCCCGTCGGGCTACAACGATCGCGGACGTTCTCCGTTGGGCGTGGAGGGGCAGTGCAGGACCGGTTGTTCAGCATCATTCCCGGGTACGAGGCGCTCGATGCGGCGCGGCGGAACCCGGGGGATCGACTCTTCGTGTCCGACTACCACGGCGGTCATCCCTTCGTCGACGAGTACCTGGGTGATCTCGCGGTGACCGCGCTGCCCGACCTGGGCGACATCACCCGATACGCCGCAGTGGACGAGGACCTGGCCCTGCGCAGCCGGATCGCGGACTTCCACGGCCACTACGACGGCGTGCAGCGCGATGCCGACGAAGTCCTCGCCGGTGGCGGGTCCAGCATGCTGATCAGCTCGTTCTGCACCTGGCTGGCGTTGTCCGGGGTGAAGGCGGTGCACTACGTGCCGCCGGTCTACTACAAGTTCGCCTACCTGTTCCGGCAGTTCGGCATCCGGCCGCAGCCCGTCGCGGACGTGCACGCGTTCCAGCCGGACTTCAGGCTCCACCTGCCGGACGAGAAGACGGTGCTCGTGCTGACCGATCCGATCTGGTACACGGGCAGGACGGTTCCGATCCAGGTGCTCGACGAGATCCGCGCCTGGCAGGCGGCCACCGGTTCGCTGGTGTTCGTGGACAACACCTTCGCGTACATGCAGTGGGACGGCACCCTCCCCGAGGCGGCCGCTCGGCTCGATCGCGACCGCACCATCCGGATGATCTGCCCCACCAAGTTCCTGTCCCTGCACGGGTACCGGTGCGCCTGGTTGCTGGTGCCGCGGGAGCTGCGCACGCAGTTGTCCCACCTGCACCTCAACCTGCACGGCGAGATCTCACTCGCGGACCGGGTGTTCGCCCACCGGGCGTGCGAGGTGATGATCGAGGGCGGCGGCAACGGCAAGCTGCTGCGCTACGTGCAGGACAACTACCAGCACCTGCTGGACAAGGGCGCGTTGACGGACACCTTCGAGGCGCGGACCGGCTACTTCGTGTTCGGTCGGCCCCGCATTCCGCGGGAGCGGCTGCTCACCATGGGGCAGGACTTCTTCGAACTCACCGGGTATCCGGACCACGTGCGCATCAACCTGCTCAACACCACCGCGCTCGAGGCGCTGTGAGCACGCTGTCGGTCCACCTGGCGCGGTGGGACGGTGCCGAGCCCGCCTTCTCAGCACACGCACACGTTCCGCACGACGCCGCCAGCACCATCAAGATCACGGTCCTCGCTGCCCTGCGCGGCACCGACCCGAGCACCCCGGTCGTGGTCACCGACACCTTCCCGTCGCTGGTTCCCGGGCGCGTCTTCGCGGTCGACCCGGCCATGGATTCCGATCCGCTGCCGTGGCGCCACCACGGCGAGCGGGCACCACTGGGTTGGCTCGCCGAGCGCATGATCACCCATTCGTCGAACCTGGCCACCAACCTGTGCGCGCACCACGTGGGCCTGGCCGCGGTCGCCGATGCCTGGCGGGCGGCGGCGCCGAGCAGCCCTGGGATGCAACGGCTCATCGAGGACTACGAAGCGAAGCGGGCGGGCATCGACAACACCGTCACGGCGGCCGACCTGGCCGCCGTGCTGCGCACCCTGCAGCCCCCGGAACTCGAGGTCCTGGCCCGCAACGCCTACCGGGTCGACCTCGCCGCCGGGCTCCCGGCAGGGACCTGGATCGGGTTCAAGAACGGCTGGTTCCCGGGCCTGCGGCACAGCGTCGGACTGGTCCGGCCCGGGGATGCACCGGCCTACGTGCTCGCCATCTGCTACACCGGCCCGCTGGCCAACGGCGGCGACTGCCACGATCCCGCGGCCGGGCTCCTCGCCAGACTCTCCACGACAGCCTGGGAACACCGCCACCAGCTACCCGACAGCTAGTGAACCGGCTGGAACCAGGTCGGCCCCGCCCGGTTCAGGCGGGGCCGACCTGGTTCCAGCTGCTCAGTCCTTGATCTCGCAGAGAGTGGTTCCCTGGGAGACCGAGTCGCCCGGTTGAGCCGACAGGCCCGTGACCGTGCCCGCCTTGTGGGCCGTCACCGGGTTCTCCATCTTCATCGCCTCCAGGACCGCGATCTGCTCGCCCGCCTCGACCTGCTGGCCGTCGGTCACCGCGACCTTGACGATGGTGCCCTGCATCGGGGCCGTCACCGCATCACCGGAAACCGCCGCGCCCGCCTTGCCCGCGGACCGCTTGCGCGGCTTGGCCTTCGCCGCCGGGGCGGCACCGGACACCGCCAACTCCGCGGGCAGCGTCACCTCCAGGCGGCGGCCGCCGACCTCCACGGTGATGGTCTGGCGGGCCTGCGGCTCCTCCGGTTCCGCAGCACCGGTGAACGGCTCGATGGTGTTGTCGAACTCGGTCTCGATCCACCGGGTGTGCACGGTGAAGCCGTCGGTGCCGGTGAACGCCGGGTCGCGCACGATCACGCGGTGGAACGGCAGGACTGTGGCCATGCCCTCGACGACCATCTCGTCCAGGACGCGCCGCGACCGCTCCAGCGCCTGCTGGCGGTCCGCGCCGGTCACGATCACCTTCGCCAGCAGCGAGTCGAACTGGCCGCCGATCACGCTGCCGGACTCCACGCCCGCGTCCACCCGCACGCCCGGGCCCTGCGGCACGACGAAGCGGGTCACCGTGCCAGGCGCCGGGAGGAAGCCGCGACCGGCGTCCTCACCGTTGATGCGGAACTCGATCGAGTGGCCGCGCGGCTGCGGGTCCTCGGTGAGCTCCAGCGCCTCCCCCGCCGCGATGCGGAACTGGCCGCGGACCAGGTCGATGCCGGTGGTCTCCTCCGACACCGGGTGCTCGACCTGCAACCGGGTGTTGACCTCCAGGAACGAGATCGTCCCGTCCAACCCGACCAGGAACTCCACGGTGCCCGCACCGTGGTAACCGGCCTCGGCGCAGATCGCGCGGGCCGCCTCGTGGATGGTGCGGCGCTGCTCGTCGCTGAGGAACGGCGCCGGGGCCTCCTCGACCAGCTTCTGGTGGCGGCGCTGCAGCGAGCAGTCGCGGGTGCCCACCACGACCACGTTGCCGTGCTGGTCGGCCAGCACCTGGGCCTCCACGTGCCGCGGCCGGTCCAGGTAGCGCTCCACGAAGCACTCGCCGCGGCCGAACGCGGTCTCTGCCTCGCGCACCGCCGAGGCGTAGAGCTCGGGGATCTCCTCGATGGTCCGGGCGACCTTCAGCCCGCGCCCACCGCCGCCGAAGGCGGCCTTGATGGCCACCGGCAGGCCGTGCTCCTCGGCGAAGGCCACCACCTCGTCGGCCCCCGACACCGGGTCCTTGGTGCCAGGCACCAGCGGCGCCCCCGCGCGGGTGGCGATGTGCCGGGCGGTGACCTTGTCACCGAGGTCGCGGATCGCCTGCGGCGACGGGCCGATCCAGACCAGCCCCGCGTCCAGCACCGCCTGGGCGAAGTCGGCGTTCTCGGACAGAAACCCGTAGCCGGGGTGCACCGCGTCGGCTTCCGAGCGCTTGGCCACGTCGATGATCTTGTCGATGTTCAGGTACGACTCGCCGGGCGTCGAGCCGCCCAGCGCGAAGGCCTCGTCGGCCATCCGCACGAACTGCGCGTCCGCGTCCGGCTCGGCGTACACCGCGACCGAGGCGATGTCCTCGTCCTTGCAGGCGCGGATCACCCGCACCGCGATCTCCCCGCGGTTGGCGATCAGGACCTTGCTGATCGGCGTCACGTCCACAGCGGTCAACTCCTCAACTCCCGGCGCGACGCCGGACGACTGGGAAAACTCGTTTCAACACCTCAGCCCGGCAGCGCCGAAGCGCGCCAGGAGTGCGGGCCGGGGCGCAACGGCCGCCGCCCCGCGGGGTGGCGGACCGCCGCGGCCGGGTCGCCCCACAGCGACATCGACTCGCGCTGCGGTTCAGCCGCAGTCGCCTGGGCCGCGGCCAGCCCGGTCAGCGCGGCGGTCAGCGCGGCCAACTCGACCTCGTCGGGATCGCCGCGCACGATGCGCAGCACCGGCCGCTCCGGCACCGCATCCGCGTCGTGGCTCATCGCGCACCTCCTCCGGCAGCCGTCACAGCGGGATGTTGCCGTGCTTCTTGGCGGGCAGGCTCTCCCGCTTGTCGCGCAGCATGCGCAGCGACCGCGCCACGTACCCGCGGGTGAACGACGGCGGGATCACCGAGTCCACGTAGCCGCGCTCGGCGGCGACGTAGGGGTTGCACAGCGTGTCCTCGTACTCCTGCTGCAGCTGCGCGCGCACCGCTTCGACGTCCTCGCCGTTGTCCGCCGCTTCAGCCAGCTGGCGCCGGTAGAGGATGTTGACCGCGCCCTGCGCGCCCATCACCGCGATCTGCGCGGTCGGCCAGGCCAGGTTGACGTCCGCGCCCAGGTGCTTGGAGCCCATCACGTCGTAGGCACCGCCGTAGGCCTTGCGGGTGATCACGGTGACCAGTGGGACGGTCGCCTCGGCGTAGGCGTAGAGCAGCTTCGCGCCGCGGCGGATGATGCCGTTCCACTCCTGGTCGGTGCCCGGCAGGAAGCCCGGCACGTCCACGAAGGTCAGCACCGGGATGTTGAACGCGTCGCAGGTCCGCACGAACCGCGCCGCCTTCTCGCTGGCGTCGATGTCCAGGGTTCCGGCCAGCTGGGTGGGCTGGTTGGCCACCACGCCCACCGGGCGGCCCTCGACCCGCCCGAAGCCGGTGACGATGTTCGGCGCGAACAGCGCCCCGACCTCCAGGAAGTCCTCGTCGTCCACGACGTGCGCGATGACCTGGAGCATGTCGTAGGGCTGGTTCGGCGAGTCCGGGACCAGGGTGTCCAGCTCGCGGTCGAAGTCGCCGATGGAGTCCGCGATCGCCCCCTCGGTGACCTCGGCGTCGAAGACCGGCGCCTCCGCCAGGTTGTTGCTCGGCAGGAACGACAGCAGCTCCTTGACGTAGCTGATCGCGTCGTCCTCGTCGCTGGCCAGGTAGTGCGCGTTGCCCGAGCGGGAGTTGTGGGTGCGGGCGCCGCCGAGATCCTCGAAGGTGACGTCCTCACCGGTGACCGTCTTGATCACGTCCGGGCCGGTGATGAACATGTGCGAGGTCTGGTCGACCATCACCGTGAAGTCGGTGATCGCCGGCGAGTACACCGCACCGCCCGCGCACGGCCCCATGATCAGCGAGATCTGCGGGATCACGCCGGAGGCGTGGGTGTTGCGCTTGAAGATCTCGGCGTAGAGCCCCAGCGCCGCCACGCCCTCCTGGATGCGGGCGCCGCCGGAGTCGTTGATGCCGATCAGCGGGCAGCCGGTCTTGAGCGCCAGATCCATCACCTTGACGATCTTCTCGCCGAAGACCTCGCCCAGCGAACCGCCGAAGACGGTGAAGTCCTGGGAGAACACGCACACCTTGCGGCCGTCGACGGTGCCGTAGCCGGTCACCACGCCGTCACCGTAGGGGCGGTTGGCGTCCAGCCCGAAGTTCGTCGAGCGGTGCCGGGCGTGCTCGTCGAGCTCCACGAACGACCCCGGGTCCAGCAGCAGGTCGATCCGCTCCCGAGCGGTGTACTTGCCCTTGGCGTGCTGCTTGGCGACCGCGCGCTCCGAACCGGCGTGCACCGCTTCGTCGTTCCGCCGGTACAGATCCGCCAGCTTGCCCGCGGTCGTGTGGATGTCCGGCACGTCCGCCGGTGGCTGACCGACCGGCTCCGTCGCGCTGCTCATGCAACCAACCCGTCCTCGTAACCTGCTCGACCCCAGTATCCGCGCCCGCGCGCACCTCTCGGTGGACGCAGCACTGGCCCTCGCGGAGGGTAGTTCGACGACCTCTCCCCCGTCAATGCGGAAGTGACCTGCCGGTAGCCGAACCTGTGACGCAACTAGCTGCGAATTCGCCGGTTAAGTGAATGACCGGTAGTCGGGCATCTCCCAGGTTGCGCTCAGTCGACCGGGGTGTCCAGCATCAACGCGGCCCCGACCCGCAGCAGCGCGTCCACGTCGCGGACCGCCCCGGTGCGCGCCATGTCGTTGGCCACCGTCAGCGCCGCCTGCACCAGGACCCGGGCACGCACCTGGTCCAGCTCCGGCCGCGCCTCGCAGAGCAGCCCCACCCACTCGGCCACGTAGGCGTGCTGGGTCTGCCGCGCCCGGTGCCGCTCCGCGTCCGGCAGGTGGTTGACCTCGCTGACCAGGATGTCGATGAACCGCCCGTGGTCGAAGGCGAAGCTGATGTAGGAGCGCAGCAGCTCGCGCAGCGCGTCGTCGGCGGCCGGGGTGCTGGCCAGGGTGCGTTCGAGCTCGACCTCCAGCCACGCGTTGCCGCGGGTGATCACGGTGCCGAGCAGCTCCTGCTTGCTGGCGAAGTAGTTGTACAGGCTGGGCCCGGCGATCCCGGCCGCCGCGCCGACGTCCTCGGTGGTCACCTTGGTGTAGCCCGCGTCGGAGAACAGCCGCATCGCCGCGGCCAGCAGCAGCCGCCGCCGGGAAGCGCGCCCGGCGAACAGCGCCGACCGCTGCTCGTCGTCGGCGCGGCGCTCGGCGAAGCGGTGCGGGGACTGGGTGCCGATGACCACCACCATGGCCCGCAGCAGCTGCTCGAACTCCCGCCGCGGCAGGTCGACCTGGTGGTAGGACGGGCTGGTCAGCACGCTGAACACGCACCAGGCCCGGAACCGGGCGTCCTGGCTGGTCAGCTCCGGTCGGAAGGCGCGGGCGACCTCGGCCAGCCCGCTGGCCACCCCGCGCAGCTCCTGGCGCAGCGCGTCGCGCTGCTCCTCGGGCAGCTGGCGGGCCTCGCGCTGCCAGAGCACGCCCAGCTGCCGGTGCTCCAGCGCCACCGCGGCCAGCCGCTCCACCACCTGGTCCAGGTCGGTGACCTCGGCGGTGATCTCGCTGAACGGGCGCAGCTCGTCGAGCACCACCCTGGTCAGCAGCTGCTGCTTGCCCGCGAAGTGCCGGTACAGCGCCGAGGAGCCGACGCCGACGGCCTCGGCGATGTCGCTCATGCCCACCCGCGCGTAGCCCTGGCGGTAGAACAGGTCCGCCGCCGCCGCGGTGATCAGCGCGCGCCGGTTGCGCGGACGCGTGTTGCGCGCAGGCGGGTTGGTCACCTCAGGCATCGCGTCCACCCCTTCCCAGCCATCCAGAGCATACTTCCGCACGGCTCGCGCCCAGGACCAGAGCTGCATGGCCAACACCACCCGCTAGCAGCCGCCGCCCCACCGCTCAATACGCAGAACCCTTAGCCGGTGGACCTTCCGACCGAGCCCGGTCGCGGGCGATACTCCGGCAACGCCGGTGGACGGCGACACCATCCACACCGGACGGACGAACATCAGGGGGACGACGCATGCCAGTTCCAGAGCATGCCCCGGTCGGCAGCGGGGTGGCCGGGCTCGCGGCACAGGTCCGCGACGGCGGGCTGGCCAGCCGCGAACTGGTTTCGGCCTGCCTGGCGGCCGCGGCGCAGGACGAGCTGAACACCCACATCACCCTCGCCGAAGACGCCGTGGAGCGCGCCGAAGAACTGGACCGGGAGCTCACCGAACGCGGGCCCGTCGGCCCGCTGCACGGCGTGCCCATCAGCGTCAAGGACAACTTCACGACCGCCGGGCTGCGGACCACCGGCGGGATGGGCGTGCTGCGGGACTGGACCCCGGACACCGACGCCGCGGTGGTGCAGCGCCTGACCAGGGCTGGCGCGGTGGTGCTCGGCAAGACCAACATGCACGAGTACAGCTTCGGGATCACCTCGGACAACCCGCACTTCGGCCCGGTGCGCAACCCGCACGACCCGACGCGCAGCGCGGGCGGCTCCAGCGGCGGTTCCGGCGCGGCGGTCGCCGCCCGCATCGTGCCCGCCGCCATGGGCACCGACACCGGCGGCTCGGTGCGCATCCCGGCATCGGTCTGCGGCGTGGTCGGGCTGAAGCCGACCCGCGACCGGTTGCCGCTGGCGGGTGTGCTCCGGGTGTCCTCCGGCTTCGACGTCGCCGGGCCGATCACCCGGGACGTCACCGACGCCGCGCTGCTGATGCACGTCCTCACCGGCGGCGAGACGGTGGCTCCCGACGCGCTGCCCACCGACCCGGCGGAGCTGCGTGGTGTGCGCATCGGCATCCCCGTCGGCGACTACTGGGCGGATGACCACCCGGAGGTCGAGCGGCTGCACCGGGAGGCCGCGCAGCGCTTCGCCGACGCGGGCGCGGAACTGCGCGAAGTCACCGTCGAGCACGCCGAGATCGGCAGCGAGACCGGGTTCCTGATCGCCAACCCGGAAGCGGTGGTGCTGGTCGCGGAGCTGTTCCGCGAGCGCGGGCTCGGGTCGATCGAGCAGCAGCTGGCGGGCATCGGCCCGGACGTCGCCGCCCTGCTGCTCAGCCAGCTCGGGGCCGACGCCACGCCCATCCCCGCGCACGAGTACCTGGCCGCAGTCCACGAGACGGTGCCCAAGATCCGCCGCGGCCACCTCACCGCGCTGTCCGATGTGGACGCCTTGCTCACGCCCACGACGCCGTCCCCGGCGATCCCGTTGGCGCAGAGCCGGCTGATGGAGCACAACGGGCGCGAGGTCGACCCGTTCCCGACGTTCGTCCGCTACACCTTCGGTGTCAGCGTGATCGGCCTCCCGGCGATCTCCGTCCCAGCGGGGACCACGAGCGACGGCCTCCCGGTCGGCGTGCAGCTCGTCGGCGCCGACCACACCGAATCGACCCTGCTGCGGCTGGCCCGGGCGTTCGAGCTCACCGCGGGCTGACCCTCACCAGCGCCAGCGGGTGGCGGCGGCGATCTCCGCCGGGTCGGCGTCGGCGTAGCGCTCGGCCTCGGCGCGGCGGACGGTGAGCATCGCGTCGTGCAGCTCCGGCCCCATCGCCTCGGACAGCACCTCCGACGCCGCCAGCGCGTCGGCGGCCGCCGCGGCGCTGGTGGGCAGACGGTGGATCCCGGCCGCCAACCGGTCGTGCTCGCCCAGCGCGGCCGGGTCGCCGGTGACCTCGGCGGGCAACCGGAGTTGCTCGCGGGCACCGGCTAGCCCGGCCGCGAGCACCGCGCCGACCGCGAGGTAGGGGTTCGCGGTGCCGTCGAAGCACTTCACCTCGACGTTCGCCGCCCACTGCTCGGTACCGGTCGTCCCGGTGACCAGGCGCAACGCCGCCTCGCGCGCCTCACGGCCCCACACCTGCCACACCCCTGCCCAGCGGGACGGCTCCAACCGCAGGAAACTCGCCGGGTTGCCCGCGCCGATGGCCACCAACGCGGGAAGCTCCCGCAGCACACCGGCCAGGAACGACTCACCCGCCGCGCGCATCCCGTGCGGGCCGGGTCCGTCGGCGAGCAGGTTGCCGTCGGCGTCGTGCACCGACAGGTGCAGGTGCCCGCCGGACCCGGCCCCTCCCGGCACCAGGCAGGGTGCGAAGCTGGCCCGCCAACCATGCCACCGCGACACCGCCCGCACGGTGTGCCGCACGAGCACCGCGTCGTCGGCAGCAGCCACCGGGTCAGCCGCCGCCACCGAGACCTCCAGCTGCCCGAGCGCGTACTCCGGGTGGAACTGCTGGACCTCCAGCCCCTGGGCACGCAGGGCGGCGACGAGCTCGCGCGCGTAGTCGGCGACGGCCTCCAGCCGCACCTGGCCGTAGCCGGGGCCGTCGAAGGCCGGGACGAACTCCTCGGTGTCGTCGCGCCCCAGCGCCCACTCGTGCTCGAACGCCGCGAAGACCGCCAGCCCGGCGTCGGCGGCGGCCCGAGCCTGCCGCGCGGCGAACGCCCGCTGGCAGCCGACGAACCGCTCCCCGTCCTGGGTGAACTTGTCGGCGGGTGCCCAAGCCCACCCCGGCATCGCCGCCAACCGCACCAGCCGGTCCAGGTCGGGCACCAGCCGCAGGTCGCCGTCCGGGCCGCCCAGGTGGCGCCCGGGCACCATCACGTCGTCGAAGGTGAACGTCTCGAAGCAGGGTGAAGCCCCCACCCCGAACCGCGCGGCCACCGGCAGCCGCTCCAGCGGCACCGCCTTGACCCGCACGTTCCCCGCGTTGTCCACAAAGGACAACTCGACCAGTTCCACACCGTCGGCGCGCCACCCCGCGACAGCATCGGCCAACCCGACCGGCTCGGACGCCGGGATCCGATCACCCATCCAGCCACCGTAGCGCCGACACCACGCGATTTCGCGCGGATCTGCGCGTCATCCGGGTGAAGCGGTCAGTGCTGGGGCATCAGCTGCTCGAAGGGCACGACATCGTCGAAGGGGTCGGGCCGGGAGGCCGCCGGGCGGGCGGCGACCAGGGCTGCGAACTCGGCCGCCGCGCGGTCGATCCGGTCGGCCAGCGCCGTGCCGTCGCCACCGTTGCCCCAGTCCTCCGAGGCCGCGTAGACGGCGGTCGGGACGACCACCGCGCGCAGGTAGCTGAACATCGGGCGCATCGCGTGCTCCAGCGCCAGCGAGTGGCGCGGCGACCCGCCGGTGGCGCCGATCAGCACCGGCTTGCCCACCAGCGACTCGTTGTCCACCACGTCGAAGAACGACTTGAACAAGCCGCTGTAGGAGGCCTGGAAGATCGGCGTCACCGCGATCAGCCCGTCCGCCACGGCCACCTCGTCCAGCACCTCGCGCAACTCGGCGCCGGGGAACCCGGTGACCAGGTTGTTGGCCACGTCCTTGGCGTGGTCGCGCAGCTCGACCACCCGGGTGCGCACCTCCAGCTCCCGCTCGGTGGCCGCCGCCAGCCGGTCGGCCAGCAGCCGGGTCGACGACGGCTGGCTCAGCCCCGCCGAGACCACGACCAGCTTCCGCTCTCTCATCGCGCCGCCTCCGCCTTCTCCTCGTCCTTCGCGTCCTCCGCGTTCTTCGCAGCCAGCAGGGAGGCGTGGGTGGGCGCCTCCGGGACGTGGCTGGGCCGCCGCGACTCGAACTCCTCGCGCAGCACCGGGACGACCTCCTCGCCGAGCATGTCCAGCTGCTCCAGCACGGTCTTGAGCGGCAGACCGGCGTGGTCCATCAGGAACAGCTGGCGCTGGTAGTCGCCGACGTGGTCGCGGAAGCCCAGCGTCCGGTCGATGACCTGCTGCGGGCTGCCCACGGTCAGCGGGGTCTGCGCGCTGAACTCCTCCAGCGACGGCCCTCCGCCGTAGACCGGGGCGTGGTCGAAGTACGGGCGGAACTCGCGCACCGCGTCCTGGGAGTTCTTGCGCATGAACACCTGGCCGCCCAGGCCGACGATCGCCTGGTCCGCCGAGCCGTGCCCGTAGTGCTCGAACCGGCGCCGGTACAGGTCGACCATCCGCCGGGTGTGCTCCTGGGGCCAGAAGATGTTGTTGTGGAAGAAGCCGTCGCCGTAGTAGGCGGCCTGCTCGGCGATCTCCGGGCTGCGGATGGAGCCGTGCCAGACGAACGGCGGGACGCCGTCCAGCGGGCGCGGCGTGGCGGTGAAGCCCTGCAGCGGGGTGCGGAACTTGCCCTCCCAGTCCACCACGTCCTCGCGCCACAGCCGGCGCAGCAGGTGGTAGTTCTCGATGGCCAGCGGGATGCCCTGGCGGATGTCCTGGCCGAACCACGGGTACACCGGGCCGGTGTTGCCGCGGCCCATCATCAGGTCCACCCGGCCGTCGGCGAGGTGCTGCAGCATCGCGAAGTCCTCGGCGATCTTGACCGGGTCGTTGGTGGTGATCAGCGTCGTCGAGGTGGACAGCACCAGCCGCTCGGTGCGGGCCGCCACGTAGCCGAGCATGGTGGTCGGCGAGGACGGCACGAAGGGCGGGTTGTGGTGCTCGCCGGTGGCGAAGACGTCCAGCCCCACCTCCTCGGCCTTCAGCGCGATCCGCACCATCGCCTTGATCCGCTCGGCCTCGGTCGGGGTTCGGCCGGTGGTCGGGTCCGCGGTGACGTCGCCGACCGTGAAGATCCCGAACTGCATGTCAGCTCCCTCGCTGGCCAGATCCCGCCCATTTAGTACGAGATTCAACTACTTGCGGGAACGATTCTTCCCCAAGAGCTATTCCCGGGGCCAGCCCACCCCGGCAGGACGCACGTCACAGCCACCACCCGACACGCCCCGGCACGTCGGCAGCGGCGGCGCGGGGCGCGGTCGTGGGGGCTGCGTAAGATGCGCGCCGTGGCTTCCCCCGATGTCCTGAGCGATGCGCAGCAAGTCCTCCAGCGGGTCTTCGGCTACGACTCCTTCCGCGGCTCGCAGCAGGACATCGTCGAGCAGGTCATCGCCGGGGGCGACGCGCTGGTGCTGATGCCCACCGGCGGGGGCAAGTCGCTGTGCTACCAGATCCCCGCGCTGGTGCGCCCCGGCGTCGGGATCGTGGTCTCGCCGCTGATCGCGCTGATGCAGGACCAGGTCGACGCGCTCAACGAGCTCGGCGTGCGCGCCGGGTTCCTCAACTCCACCCAGACCTACGAGCAGCGCCGCAGCACCGAGAAGGCCTTCGTCACCGGCGAGCTCGACCTGCTCTACCTGGCGCCCGAGCGGTTGAACCTGGACTCCACGCTGGAACTGCTCGACCGCGGCGAGATCTCGCTGTTCGCCATCGACGAGGCGCACTGCGTGGCGCAGTGGGGCCACGACTTCCGGCCCGACTACCTGAACCTGTCGGTGCTGCACCAGCGCTGGCCCGAGGTGCCGCGCATCGCGCTGACCGCCACCGCCACCCCGGCCACCCGCCGCGAGATCGCCACCCGGCTGGAGCTGACCGAGGCCCGGCACTTCGTGTCCGACTTCGACCGGCCGAACATCCAGTACCGGATCGTGCCCAAGAACGATTTGCGCAAGCAGCTGCTGCAGTTCCTGCGCACCGAGCACCCCGGCGACGCCGGGATCGTCTACCGGCTCTCCCGCGCCGAGGTGGAGCGCACCGCGGAGTTCCTGGTCGCCAACGGCATCGACGCGCTCCCCTACCACGCCGGGCTGGACAAGGAGGTCCGTGCCCGTCACCAGGCCCGGTTCCTGCGCGAGGAAGGCCTGGTGATGGTCGCCACCATCGCCTTCGGCATGGGCATCGACAAGCCCGACGTGCGCTTCGTGGCGCACCTGGACCTGCCCAAGTCGGTCGAGGGCTACTACCAGGAGACCGGCCGCGCGGGCCGCGACGGGCTGCCCTCCACTGCTTGGATGGCCTACGGCCTGCAGGACGTGGTGCAGCAGCGCAAGCTGATCGACCTCTCCGACGGCGACGAGGCGCACCGCCGCACGCTGTCCCGGCACCTGGACTCGATGCTGGCGCTGTGCGAGACGGTGAGCTGCCGCCGCACCCAGCTGCTCGCCTACTTCGGCCAGGACACCCCGGTGACCTGCCAGAACTGCGACACCTGCCTGAGCCCGCCGGAGTCCTGGGACGGCACGGTCGCCGCGCAGAAGCTGCTGTCGACCGTGGTCCGCCTCGACCGGGAGCGCAACCAGCGGTTCGGCGCCGGGCAGGTCATCGACATCCTGCGCGGCAAGAAGACGCCGAAGGTCGAGCAGTTCCGGCACGACTCGCTGAGCGTGTTCGGTGTCGGCGCCGACCTGAGCGACAACGAGTGGCGCGGGGTGATCCGCCAGCTGCTGGCGCAGCGGCTGCTCTCCGTCGAGGGCGACTACGGCACGCTGGTGCTCACCGAGTCCAGCGGCGAGGTGCTCCGCCGCGAGGACCCCCGCCAGGTGCTGCTGCGCACCGAGCCCAAGCGGGTCGCGACCCCAGCCAAGGCCAAGGCCGCCAAGGCCGAGGTGCAGGAGGTGCCAGCCGAGGCCGAGCCGGTCTTCCAGCGGCTGCGGGCCTGGCGCCTGGCCACCGCCCGCGAGGAGGGCAAGGCGCCGTTCATCATCTTCCACGACTCGACGCTGCGGCAGATCGCCACCGTCCAGCCCACCACGCTGGACGAGCTCGGCGGCATCAGCGGCATCGGCGAGCAGAAGCTCGCCAAGTACGGCCAGGCGGTGCTCGAAGCCCTCGCCGCCGAGGAGTGACCGCGGCGCTCAGAACTCGAAGCCGCCGGGCTTGCCGTTGCGGTCCGCGAGCAGTCCGGCCAGGGTCGCGATGGCGATCTCGGGCGGGGTCCGGGAGCCGATGTTCAGGCCGATCGGGCGGTGCACCCGCGCGATCTCGCCGTCCGGGACGCCGAGTTCCCGCAGCGCCGCGACGTGCGGGCCGACGTGGCGCGGGTTGCCCATCACGCCCACCCAGCGGACTTCGCGCTTGAGCACGTCCCGCAGCACCGGGCCGAGTTCCGCGCGGTGGTGGTCGGTCACCACCACGTCCGCGTCCGGCCCCAGCTCCGGGACTCCGGCCAGCGCCGCCGCACCAGCCCGCTCGGGGTCGGGCTCGACCAGCACCGTGCGGAACCCGAGGTCCCGGCCGTACCGCAGCAGGTGCTCCGCCACCGGCGACGCGAACACCGCGACCAGCACTCGTCCGCCCGCGTCCACCGGCACTTCGCCGTGCGCCACCGCGCACGCAGCATCCTCGGTCATGGCCTGAGTCTGCCACTCCGCGCTGGCCACCATCCCGCCGTGCGAGCCCGCCCGGCCCGCCGGGCGGAGTGATCAGCGCCACTCCTGGGGCTCCTGGGAATTACCACGCGGGTGCTTACGTTGGTTGATAGCAGCAGACTCAAGTTGATGGCGGCGGAAGCCAGCAACACCGTCGCGAGGAGGTTAGGCATGGCGACGTTCTTCGGACCGGCTGGTGGCCCGTTCGACGAGTACTTCGCACGCTTCTTCGGGGCCAACGACGCCGCGTCCGGCTCCCGGCGGATCGACATCTCCCAGCTGTTGACCGAGCAGGCCCAGCAGCTGGTGAGCAGTGCCGCGCGGTTCGCCAGGGACCGCGGGCAGACCGACCTGGACGCGCTGCACCTGCTGTGGTCGGCCGCGCACGAGGAGCCGACCCGCGCGCAGCTGCAGCAGGTCGGTGTCGACCCCGACGCGTTCGCGGCGAAGGTCGAGGAGCACCTGCCCGCGGCGGGGCAGGCCGTCGGCGAACAGCCGGTGGCGTTGACCCTGGCTGCGCGCACGGTGCTCGCCGACGCGCACCGGGTGGCCCGCGCGCTCGGCTCCACCTACATCAGCCCGGTGCACGTGCTGCTGGCGATGTCGGCGAGCCCCGAGTCGGAGACCGGGCGACTGCTCGGCTCGGCCGGTGCCGGACCCGAGGCGCTGCGGGCCGCGAGCCAGCAGCCGCGCACCGCGCCGGAGCAGCAGAGCCAGGACAGCAGCACCCCGACGCTCGACCAGTACAGCCGCGACCTGACCGCGCGGGCACGCGACGGTGAGCTCGACCCGGTGATCGGCCGTGCCACCGAGATCGAGCAGGCCGTGGAGGTCCTGTCCCGGCGGACCAAGAACAACCCGGTGCTGGTCGGTGAGGCCGGGGTCGGCAAGACGGCGATCGCCGAGGGCCTGGCCCAGCGGATCGTGGCCGGCGAGGTGCCGAAGGTGCTCGACGGCAAGCGGGTGGTGCAGCTGGACCTGTCCAGCATGCTGGCCGGTACCCGCTACCGAGGTGACTTCGAGGAGCGGATGACCAAGGTCATCGACGAGGTCTCGGAGCACCGGGACGAGCTGGTCGTCTTCGTCGACGAGCTGCACACCGTGGTCGGCGCTGGTGGCGCCGAGGGTGCGATGGACGCGGGCAACATGCTCAAGCCCCGCTTGGCCCGCGGTGAGCTGCACGTGATCGGTGCGACCACGCTCGACGAGTACCGCAAGCACATCGAGAAGGACCCCGCCCTGGAGCGCCGGTTCCAGCCGGTCCAGGTGCCCGAACCGAGCGTCTCGGACACCGTGCTGATCTTGCAGGGCTTGCGCGAGCGCTACGAGGAGCACCACCAGGTGCGCTACACCGAGGAAGCGGTGCAGGCTGCGGCCCGGCTGTCCGACCAGTACGTCAACGACCGGTTCCTGCCGGACAAGGCGATCGACCTGATCGACCAGGCTGGGGCGCGCAAGCGGCTGGCCTCGCTCGCCCCGGACCTCACCGAGCTGCGCAACCGCATCGAGCGGTTGGAGCAGCTGAAGGACGAGGCGGTCGCGCAGGAGGACTACGAGCGGGCCTCGGCCCTGCGGGACGAGATCAACCAGGCCCGGGCCAAGCTGGGCGCGACCGGGTCCACCGGGCCGCTGGAGGTCACCGCGGAGGACGTCGCCGAGATCGTGGCGCGGGCGACCGGGGTGCCGGTCAGCCGGTTGACGGCCGCGGAGAAGGAGCGGCTGCAGAACCTCGAACAGGAGCTGCACGAGCGCGTGGTCGGCCAGGACGACGCGGTGCGGGCGCTGGCCCGCGCGGTGCGGCGCTCGCGCAGCGGGCTCGGCGACCCGAACCGCCCGGTGGGCAGCTTCCTGTTCCTCGGGCCGACCGGGGTGGGCAAGACCGAGCTGGCCAAGGCGCTGGCCGAGTCGCTGTTCGGCGACGAGCAGCGGATGGTCCGGTTGGACATGAGCGAGTTCCAGGAACGGCACACCGCCAGCCGCCTGGTCGGCGCCCCGCCCGGCTACGTCGGGCACGGCGAGGCCGGTGAGCTGACCGAGGCCGTGCGGCGGCACCCGTACTCGGTGGTGCTGCTCGACGAGATCGAGAAGGCGCACCCGGACGTGTTCAACACGCTGCTGCAGGTGCTCGACGATGGCCGGTTGACCGATGGCCAGGGTCGCACCGTGGACTTCAGCAACACGGTGCTGATCATGACCAGCAACCTGGGTTCGGAGGTCATTTCGAGCCCTGGCGGCAAGATCGGTTTCACCGCCAGTGACGCCGACCCGGCGGTGGACGAGCGGATCATGCCGAGGCTGCGCGAGGCGTTCCGGCCGGAATTCCTCAACCGCATCAACGAGATCGTGGTGTTCAAGCGGCTCGACGGCGAGCAGCTGCACGCGATCACCCGGATGCTGCTGGGGCAAACGGTGCGGCGACTGGGTGAGCTGGGCATCGACGTCGAGTTCGACCAGGCTGCGGTGGAGTGGGTCTCCGAGCGCGGCTACAAGCCCGAGTTCGGTGCCCGACCGCTGCGGCGGGCGATCGAGCGCGAAGTCGACGACCGGATCAGCGACCTGATCCTGGACGGCGAGCTCACCGAGGGCGCCCGGCTGCGGGTGTCGGCTGCCGACGGCGAGCTGACCCTGCGGGTCGACCAACCGGTCACGGCTTGATCGGAAGCGGACGGGGCGGGTGCACGACGACGCACCCGCCCCGTTCTGCGCGCCGGGGCACTACCCAGGCAGGACGGACTGGACGGCCTCAGGCGTGCGGGCCACAACCGCAGTGCCGTCGTCGGCGGTGATGATCGGGCGCTGGATCAGCTTCGGGTGCTCGACCATCGCTGCGATCCACCGGTCGCGGCTGTCCGCATCCTTGGGCCAGGTCGCCAAGCCCAGCTCCTTGGCCACGGGTTCGCCGGTGCGCACGACGTCCCACGGCTCCAGCCCGAGCCGGTCGAGCACCGAGCCCAGCTCCTCGGCAGTGGGCGGGTCGTCCAGGTAGCGGCGGACGGTGTACTCGACCCCCGCCTCATCCAGCGACGACACCGCCGACCGGCACTTCGAGCACGCCGGGTTGACCCAGATCTCCATCCCACACTCCCCACGAGTGACAGCTGACGCACTGGATCCTGCCAGCCCCGGCGGCACGGGCCGTTGGGCCCTTCACAGCCGCCACGATCGTTGCAATACTTGTTCAAGGAGGCGGATCTTCCGTGGAGGTGGCCATGCTACCCAGGGACGAACGTCGCCGCCTGAGGGAGATCGAGACGCAGCTCATGGGCGACGACCCCAAGCTGGCTCGAAGGCTGACCGAGACGAGCGCACTGCGGCGGCTCTGGCTGCAGCTGTCGCCGCGAATGCTGCTCGTCCTCGTGGCCTCCTTCTTGGCGGTGATGTGCCTGTTCCTCGGCGAAGGCGGCGGGATGTTCTTCTCCGCCGTGCTGGCCGTGCTGGCCTTCGCCTCCCGGACGTGGCAGATCCGGTTGGAATGATCAGACCCTCCCGACCTCCGGGAGGGTCAAGCCCACCTGGCCACCGCCGACTGCCCGGCGACAACGCAGCCGTCGAGGCGGCCCGCCCGCTAGCCCAGCGACGAGGCCCCGCAGGCACCCAACCCCGGTCAGCCTTGCACTGGCCGCCTGCCATCGAGCATTGACGACCGCTTCGACACCAGTGTCGGCTGTTCGCTCACGCCGTTCAGTCCGTGCGCCGGATCGGAGCACTCGAACTCGAACAACGAGTTCGACACGCTCGGCACGGCCTGGAGGGTCAGGTCTCAGCCGATGTTCCCGCTGGACACGAAACGATCTTCACCAGATCGGACCGCTCTTCTTTCGAGAGAAGACTCTGGGTTTGATCTGGTCAGGGGCTTCTTCGAACCGCGTCTCGTTGGGGCTCGGACGTGTCACCGCGGAGCAGCATGGTCGTCTTCATCCAGCGTGATCCTGTTCGGGCTGTTGCTTGTTGCTCCTGTCCCCGGTTTTGGCCCTGTGGTCGTCCGGGGTTCGGGGTTGGTTTTGGGTTGTTCGCTGTTGAGTTTTCAAGGTGCTTGGGGCTTGTTGCTGGTTGTGTCGTGCGGGGTGGTCATCCCCGTGGTTTTCCGGGATTGTGGGGGCTGGTTCCCGGATGTCAAGCCCGGCCTGGCGGCCGCACCTGCGGGGTTTCAGGCTTGACATCCGGGCCCCAGCCCCTGTTTGGCTTCATGTCACGGGGATGACCCGGTGTGGGACGGACCCGGTTTCCCCACTCGGCCCCCGGCGGCGAGGTGGCCGGGACTGGGTGGGGATTGTGCCGTGCGGAGTTGTGGTGCACCGGTGAGTTCCTTTCGTGGTTGGTGCGG